>JAOZLK010000007.1 GCA_029934875.1 Bacteroidales bacterium
AAGAATCCGGCTCTTCAGCATGAGTGCATAACGTACATCAGCTCCGTCTCTCACCTCTCCCAATCCGTATACTCCCTGGTTGGTATCAATACGAATAATTGCTGTCCGGCCCAGTACGGTTGTCATGGCATAACGCATGTCGGTAATCTTCAACTCGGAAGGGGCTGATGCCCGTGACACACCCGCAGTAGTTTGTGCGATTGTATCTTCGACGGACAAATGCATTAAGCCAGCCAGCCCCACTCCTCCCAGGGCTGCTTTTTTTAGAAAATCTCTTCGCTTATTGCTGGTGGCAGGATGTTGAATTTCTGCTTCGACAGCTTCTCTGTCAGCATTTTCCAATAGCCTGTTCTGTGCTGAAATTTGATTTATTATGCTTTTCATTTTGTGAAGGTTTAGTAATTTCTTTCTTTAAGGTAATCGTCAAGCTCCTGCTTGGTCATTGGCAATTGTCCGGGATAGTTATTCAACCAATCAAGAAAGTCCGTTTTGATCTCTTCGCTCCATTTACTGTCAATCTCACCTGGCAGATACGTCCCTTCCCTCAGTCTTTGGTGTCCAAATTCATCACGAAGACCAGTCACTTCCGAAGTCAACACCAACTCTTCCGTTAGAAAGGCAGGTATGAAAATTACACCGTATTTATTGGCCAGAACAACGTCCCCGGGTAACACAATTGCATGACCTACCCGAATGGGAGCATTGATGGCAGTCAGCATCATCCCTTTGATGTAAGAAGGATCCGAACCCTTAATCCACCCGTTAAAACCTTCAATTTCAGACAAGCCCTGCTCGTCCCTTACAGATCCGAAAAAAACAACCCCGCGCTTCGAATTGGCGTAAATCGCATTTCCCAGGTTATCACCAATCAGCGTGCCATCCACGATTTTACCATAACCGTCTGCCACATATACATCTCCGGTAGTCAGAATATCAATTGGCCAGGAATTGGTACCACCGGTTTGCGCCCTCTCCTCAACTTTTCCCTGTTCCTTAACCTGCTTCTGAAGATCAGGACGAGAAGGCATATACTGGGCAGTAACCACTCGCCCTGTCATGACCTCGTCCTGGTTAATCACATGCCAGTCCCCTTCATACTGATTATGGAATCCTTTATTACGCAATACACCCCAGGCCTCTTCCATGGAGATCGCCTTTAATCTTTCAAGCATATTATCCGAAACCTTAGGTCGGCCATCTGTAAATCGTTCACCTTCCCATTCTGTGGTCAGGGCTTTTATGTACTCAGGAGAGGAGCCCACGCGCTGTGCAGTTAAACTGAAAACGCATAAAACAAAGGCAATGAAGAGTGTTACTTTTTTATTCATGATGTTGGTTTTTGAGAATATTTCCCTTAAAGTAATATTTTTTAAATCAAACCAAGCACCCGTAACAGGGGAAAGTATTGGCCGAGGCTATTCGGCCTGGCCTATAAAATGGATGAAAATATGCTGCTTGGATGTGGGAACTCTTCTGAATAAGATTTTAGACCCTGACCCCGATCACAGAGATGTCGTCGATCTGCTCGTGATTACCTTTCCAGTCCACAAAGACCTTTTCGATGACCTGTCCCTGCTTCTCCATGGATTCCTTCTGAAGGGAAAGTAAAAGCTTTTTGAAATTAAGGCTCTTGAATTTCTTTCGGTTTTCGCCTCCGAACTGATCCACAAAACCATCAGAAAAGAGATAAAAGCTATCCTGCTCCTTCAGAAATATGGAATGGGAGGTAAACCTGCTTTCTTCCCAGTGTACACCAACCGGCTGTTTGTCAGCTTTTAGTTCAAAGAGCCGGTAGTCTTCGGCTTCGATAGACCGATAGGACGCAAGTTTGTCATCTACTTCCACCTCCTTATTACGAATTATATAGAGCGGGTTATTGGCGCCGGCATAATGTAGTTCCCTGGTGTTTTTGTTCAGGATCGCCAGGGCCATGTCCATGCCATCTTTCTGCTCATCGCTATCCCCTTCCTGAACCAGCATCTCTTTTACCTGCCGCCTGAGTTGCCCAAGGATTTCGGCGGGAGTATTAAAACAGCGATCACCGATCAGATCGTTGAGCATGGTGATGCCCAACATGCTCATAAATGCCCCGGGTACACCATGGCCGGTGCAGTCGGCCCCAACAATAACCAGGTGATCCTTAACTTCCTTAACCCAGTAAAAGTCACCGCTTACAATATCCTTGGGCCTGAGAATTACAAAATGCTCCGGCATTAATTCATTCATCAATGCCGGCGAGGGCAAAATAGCAGACTGGATTCGCTGGGCATAGCTGATGCTATCGGTGATTAATTCATTCTGGGCATTCATCTTATCCCTGGTCGCCCTGATAAACTTCATTCTTTGATTGAGCCCGATAGCCATAGCCAGGAGCAATAATCCGAATAGTCCGGTGGAGATAATAAGAGCTCGTTGCCTACGGCTCTGCAGATTGTCAATTTCTGACTGCTGTTCCAGGATTGCAATTTCGTCCTGTTTTTTCTCCATCTGGTAGGAAAAGATAAGATTGTTAGCCCTTTCCTCGGAATCGATCCTGTAGATGGTGTTATCAATGGTATTCTGCAAGGACAAATACCTGTATGCATTGGGGAAATCAGAAATCTCAGCATAGTTAGAGGCAAGTCCTTCGTATATACCTGAAAGTTCATTATTTAAACCGATCTCTTTGGCTATGGTTTCTGCCTGTTTAAAATACTCAAGGGCCCTCCAGGGCTGGGTTTGACTCTCATATACACTGGCCATGCCAAGAAGGCTGCTCACCATCTCGCGCTGCGCATCCTCTTGTTTTGCAAGTTCAAAGCCATCCTGGTAGTACTGAACTGCCTGTGGATAATCTTCCTTTTGAGAATAAATATTACCGATGAAGGTAAGGGAAGTCGAAATATCAATATTACTGCTTAAATGGCTCAGGGATTCCTGAAAAAAGAAGAGTGCAGAATCATACTCTTCCTTTTCCATGTAGAGCTCTCCAAGGTTAATATTACTCACTCCAACCAGCGCCTGATATCCGATGGCCTCTGCAATTTCCATCGTCCGATAATAATAAGACCTGGCCTTATCAAGAGTTGCGGGCTGCTCCGAATAAACCAGCCCTATGGTATTGAGCAGGGTTCCTATTCTGGTACTGTCACCCAATTCTTCTGCAACTTTCAATGCCCGGATGGAATATTCAATAGCTTCCACATTATTTCCCGTTGTATAATAAGCCGATCCCAGATTACTTAACATATTGGCCATCATCAGATCGTCGCCCGACTGCTTATAGAGCTCTAATGCCAACTCCCATTTTTTGATGGCCTCTGTATAGTAACCCTGCATATAATATCCAAGCCCGACTGTCTTATAGGCCTGTGCCAGTCCACTACTGTATTTGAGTTTTTCTGCCAGACTTTCTGCCTCCAGACTGTAGGCTATTGCCTCATCCGGAGAGATCCTGTATAAAATATAAGCGATATCGTTGAGGGTATTCACCCTGGAAGTATCCTCCTTGAGCTGCTCCAGAACCTGCTTTAGGCTGTCAAGGCCAGGCTCCTGGGCCCTGGATATTCCTCCCGCCAGAAGGAAAAACAGACTAAGATATATTGGAAGACTTTTCACTGATTAATGTTCTACCCATAGAAAACAACATTTCCCTATAATAGTTCTCCGGATGACAAAGAAAAGAGGAACCATCATTGATTCCTCTTTCCCAATTCACCCAAACAACATAACAATTATCTTAAATATTTAATCCTTAATAAGCCGTACAACCCTGGCTGTATCTTCCATCACAATCCTGACAAGGTATTGCCCTGAAGGCATGTGAGTCATATCGATCTCCAGGTGGTCGGCCCTTTTCTGGATGGATGTTAGCGGATAAGATTTGCCTGCCAGGTCATAGATGCTGATCATCTTGTATTCCTCAATACCCTGCATCCTGATGCTTACCCAGTCAACCACCGGGTTGGGATAGGCCACAACCTGGTCCTGGTCAGGCACCTCCTCCTCTTCAATATCTGTTTCGACCTGGGCAGCCTTGTGATTGCCCTTACACTTGGTGGATCTTGAATTGGCATTGGCCGCATTGCGAACTTTCTGGTCGCCGTCCCTGCTGTCAACAATCCATGATAGCTCAGAGCCATCGAAGAATACAACAAATGATCCTCCACCCGGAGCAAACATGCTTGGAATTGCATCAGAAGCGGCCCAGTCGATACCACTTCCCAAAAGTAAGTTGTCATCGCCAAGAGGAACATAGACAGCCACATCGTTCTCATTCTTATACTCAAAATTGGCAACATAGTAATCTGTATCCATCTCCATGATGCAGTTTAATACAGGCTTCACGGCACGTGTTCCAGGACCATAAGGATTTACATGCAGAGTGCCCGTTTCTGATGTAAAGATGTAGTTGCTATTGGACGGCATCGGAGTCACGGTGTAGCTGCCTGCAGATTCAGATGACGTAAGGTCATAGGGAACATTATCCGTGTTCCTTAGAACGGTGTATCCATCATTCCCACTATCACCTGGAATCCATCCAAGATAGTTGAAGGCAAAGACCGGCAGTGCATCTCCCTCCTTAATGTAAAGGAATGGATCCAGTGGAGAAACTGAAACCTCTCTTGGTGTAATATCAGCCAGGTCACGGGCACTGGAATTGGTCATATAGTTGCCTGCATCGGGTCCCGAAGATGAAACTTCGGCACTTACCTCGATTTCAGTGTCAACATCACTGCTAGCGAAAAGTCCCCCGCTTGATGAGACTGTTACAATATCTCCTTCCACCAGTCCACCTGCCACAAAGGCCGATGTGATAGCTTCTGTATTCCCATCATAGGTCTTATCCGCAGCACTGATTCCGACTACAAGATCCCTTTGAGTAATGCTTGCTGTGTCTGTAGCACTTACATTTGCCGAATAGTTACCAGATTTGCTACCACCAACAAAGAGACCCAGTACGCTTACCTTTTTGCCTTCCCCCACCTGCTTATCTGCAAACAAGGCACTGGTGTAAGACAGGCTCAGGGTATCCTCTGGAAGAGAGTTGTCAGTAAGTTCAACATTTGCGATCCTGGTACCATCATACACTTTGTCCCAGGCACTCACTTCTATAAGCAGCTGTACCTGTGCAATGGTCAGTACGGCCGAATCATACTGCACGGCATAATTGTCTCCTGCACTCAGGCTTCCCTGGCGAATGGCATATTCCCCGGCATCCTCACCCTCATCGCGGATTAATGCCCCGGTAAGAGTATCACCGGAAAATAATCCTGTCTGTCTGTAGGTCAGTTCCGGATCCTCTTCGCCATAGGTCTTTGCCTTATCGTCAGCAGTAATGTTAAGTACGGCCGGATCGATGGTCAGTGTTCCCAGGCCATAACTAATTTCGTAATTATTGGAAATGTAGGTCCCTGGAACAATCCAGTGCTTTCCGGCTGTTGTTCCAGTGATAAAGCTCATGGGAGTGAAGCTTACATCTTCTGCAGGAGCGCCCACATCGGTGGCATCAAAGACCATAATGGTACCCTGATTGCTGCTGCTATTTACAGAGCTTCCATTTACAATCGCACCTTCATTGGAAAGAGGAGCCTCGTTTACAACAGCTATTCCCCTTACATAGGCCAGTCCGTTGACAACTGCAATTCCATTTGCGATGGATACCTCTTCATAAATAAGGGAACTATCAGGCTGAATGGTTCCGGCAGCTATCTTCAGGGCATTGGCATCAATTCCATCAAGCTCATTCACAACTGCAATACCCCTGAGGTTGGGAACCCCGCCATTGGCGATGGCAATACCACTTGCAAGGAAATTCATATTCTCCAGGTTCACCACTTCATCACCGGTTCCTGCTTCATTGACAAGCGCTATACCATTTACAACGGCCAGGCCCCGGGTTAACTGGGTGCCATTGACCATGGCAACTCCATTAACCATGGCAACTCCCCGGCGAATAAGTGCATTGATTATAACTCCATCCTCTTTCACCTGGCTTACCTCTCCTTCAAGCACCTCAATTTCCAGGTTGTTAACTACGGCTATACCCCTGATCATTGGAATTCCGTTCACAACAGCAATTCCACGTACAGAAGGGAGTCCGTTTTCGATGGCGACATCAACCCCGTTTACAACAGCTACTCCTCTTGAGATAAATGAGCTGTTTACAATTGCTACGCCTCGTATCACAGGTATTCCGTTTAGCTCAGCAATGCCGGTTGCAGGAACGGATGCTCCATCAATGGTGGTAATTCCATTCTCAATCACAACTTCATGTCCGTTCACAAGAGCAACTCCCCTGCTGAATCCGGCTCCATTGACCATGGCCACCCCGCTTGTGGCGCGCACCTTGTTAACAAGTGCAACACCATTGAGCTCGGTCATATAACCATCATCAAAGGTGACCTGATCGCCATTTACTACAGCAATACCGCGAACAATCTGGGTCATGTTCACAAAGGGTAAACCGTTTACCACGGCTATTCCCCTCATTAATCTGGCCCCATTGGCAAGAGGCTCACCTGCCACATAAACAGTGGTGTCGCTCCCCTCTACCTCAACTTTCACTTCTACACCATTTACCACGGCCACGCCCCTGATCAATCTGACACCATTGACCACCGCAACTCCCCTGATCAGGGGAATTCCATTTACCACGGCCACACCCCGAATCAATGAAATTTTATTGCTAAGAGCTGAAGTATGCTCATATTCCACATCACTCAGAACGAGGCCAATGTCGGCAATATCCACAGTGCTGTCGCCTATTTCGTATAAGAAGTTAATACCTTCAGGTGGCAACTCCTCACCATAAGCAATGTCCACATCCATGGGTGTGATCACCAGTGGCAGTTTTTCAATGCTAAGGTTGCCATTTACAAATTCAAGAATATACTTTTCGGAAATGGCATTATCAATTTCTGTCAGGGGATTCTCCATATCCAGTGCAGGGTTCACTGAAGGTACAATAATGTATGCTCCCGCATCTGATGTATCACTGGCCGGTACAGAATACTGAAGGCCCGACAAACGGTCCGCCTCTTCCTGCAATACATTGCCATTAAGCACTGCGTCATCAAGACCCAGCGTATCTCCCTCCGGGGTGATAACTTTAATGTCGGCCGAATATTCGGGCATTACCTCGCCATACTTTTTGGCAACATTTGTAGCGCTTATGATAATATTTTGCCTTACAGGATCAGATAAGTAGATTACTTCTGAAACTCCTCCATCCAGTTCACTGGGCGAAATGTCATTTGTTGAAGCCTGCCATTCAGGAAATCCGATAAAGCCAGGATGCTCAACTGTAATGGTGTTTTCATCCTCAATTACAACACCTTCTTCCAGGGGCTCACCCCGGAACAAAATCTGGGTCGAATCGGTAAAGAAGTCTCCTGTAACCGTAAAAGAGAATGGTCTGATGGTATCACCGGGAGTAGCACTTTCTGAAGAAAGAATGAGATTTTCTATGTAGGGGGCAGGATTCGCAAAGGTCATCAGGGCCTTATGGGCCTGGACAAATCCGGCTCCTGAAACAAGGTCTTCACCAGGTTCGTCCATATCCAGGGCAGTACTTTTCATCAAGGAGCGAATATCTTCAGGATCAAGCGGATTATCAGGATCATACTTAAGTTTCCCTTCGATAAGCAAGGCCGCCATGCCTGCAGCATGAGGTGATGCTGCCGAGGTTCCAAAGAAATTAGGGTACAAAGTATCAGGATCTACTGTGCTCACCCAGTCACCGCTTCCTAAATCGATGGTTGTATTCACTCCGTTTGGGGCAGTAATATCGGGTTTGGCCCTGACAAGCCCATCAACCGGTGTGCCCCCCCTCGAAGAGAAGGACATGATTACGGGCATTTCATATTCACCCGGACTATAGATGGGGTTCTTATCATAACGAACAGCACCCACCGAGATGGCCTTTTCAGCATTGGGGTGACCCACAATTGTAGATTTTCCCTGGTCACCGTATTCGATCATTTGGAATTGTGCCCCCCCTCTGAACAGGATATATTTAAATTTTACAGCCACATCCGGTCCTGCAGCCCTGGCAATTACCACATTGGCATACACGCTGTCTCCTGACACAGCAAAAGGAACCACCTCAATGGGGAAGCCCCCGATATTTTCCCGGTTGAAGCCCAGGAGGGAAAATCCCACATCGTCGGACAGAAACAGGTCAAGATCGGTCTGGGTCGTAGTCATATCAGGATCCGAACCATCGTCCCACTGAAGAACAAGGGTATAGGAACCTTCGGCTAACAAAACTGACTGGAAAGCATCACCAAGACCATTAAAATCATGTACCTCACCTGTGATGGACAAGGGAGCTGTAGTTCCAACAAAGTCTGCTGCATATGAATAATCTCCAAAGTTTCCGGCTGAGGAGAAAAAAGTAATCCCCTCGTTAACAACCGAATCAATGGTTTTAGAGATGATCCCATCGCGGAAAAACGGTTCTGTAATGTAGGATATATCGTCGACAATTACATCGCACAGAGCATCGGAAAGCTCCCTGATACCAAGTGCCATATCCTGCTCACCCAGGAAGCCGGTTCTGAATGCCAGTTCTGCCCCTGGAGCCACATCATGAATGATTTGCAACATGGCTCTCCCTTCATCAGACAGGGTGCCGGACGTGGGCACAATATCTTTAAGTACATCTACTTCCAGTGTATCGCCGTTGGGATTTCCAATACCGGGAAGATCACCATTTCCAACATCAATATGGGCTGTCATCTGCGTATTATAGCTATTGGACAGCACACCAATTTTTACTCCAGAGCCATCGATATCATATCCCAACCGGGCAAAGTCGGAGTGCATTGCAAAATCACCCTGGCTTTTAGTAAGCCCGGTGGCCGGAACGATGTAATTACCAACTCCGGGATACACAGGTCTTGCATAAAAAAGGGCATCAAAACCATTCAGTTGGAGAAGGACAGCAATATCAATCGATCCGGTGGCCTGGTTCAATGAGGTGTTTTGAGTGAGTAAAACAAATCCCACTGCATCAAGGCTGGCCAACATGTCTCCATACTGACCACTGAAAGCAACTACCTCGATGAGAACTCTGTCGCCTTCCAGCTGAAAAATATCATCGGTAGCTCCTGCGAATCCAGAAGGATCAGCACTATAGACATTGTACAGGGAAGTAAGTTCTGCCCCAATCTTAGAATTATTCAGTTTCCCTCCTTCTGGAGGAAGGTAACCCGGAATGATATCCAGGCTCGCAGGTACATCCTGGCAGTGATTTGAATTAATATCGGCATCTACCACTTTAACCTGCCCACTCGGAAGGGTAACGATCCACTGCACACGGTCTTTTGCATCAAACTCCTGGCTAAAGGCCTTTTCCTTAACACCAGGTTCAAAGGTATAGAGACCATACTTTTTGGATTGTCCATGGTTATAAATAAGCACGCTGCCTGTTTCATCCACCACAACTGTTTTCTTGCCGGTATTCTGATATCCAAAATGGGCCTTAATTTTTCCATCACCGATATACTCGGTGCAGCTGACAACAATATTAATATTATCCTTTTTTGGTCCTTTCTGAGCAATCAGGCTCGTAGGTATCAGAAGTAAAAAGGTAATGGAAAAAATGGCAAGGAACTGTGATCTATTGGCAAGGTTTTTCATGGCGCTAAGGGTCAAATAAAAATTATCGTAAAGGGTTCTAAATGACGGGGTTAAAATTTGATTTAAGTAACTAGGCTAACACTACATTTATATTTATGTTCCTCCAAAAACATGGGTTTAACAACTTTTTAACATGGACCATGTTGGGCCTATATCTCCACGTGGACCATTTCATTTTCATAAAATTAAGCCCATTACACCCTATGTTGTTGTTAATGATATGCTAAAAAAGGCGGGAATGCACCTGAATTTGATGGGTGCTGCAAAATCGGAGTTAAATGCCTGTCTTCCTGAGCTGGTAGAATAGGCCGCGCTCCTGGTGGCTGGTTTCAATCTGCCCGGACTCTTCAAGAGTCCCCAGGTATTTATTGATTTCGTTGATGTGAATTCCCAGGATTTGCTGGATATCTTCCAGGGTGCAGGGTCTTCGGGATATGGTTTCAAGAATGGCAGCCTCCACATCGGTGCGAAAGGCAACAGACTCCTCCCGTTGCTTTACCGGCACAACGATCTCAACATCCTTTACATCCCACTGTCCTGCAATGGCTTCCAGTTCTTGCCGGGAGGCAGGTCGCAAATCCTTTATTACCCCGGGCCGGTCAAGTGTATTCAATTGTATACGGTCGGGACCGATGGCGTGAATGGCCTTTTTCAGGGCCAGGATGTTATCTGGATCATCATTGTACCCCGGTAAAATCAGGACCTCCAGCCAGAACTCTCCCCGACTCTCCTTCTTAAAATCAATCAGGCCCTGTACATATTGCTCTACTGTAAATTCCTTTCGAGGCCTGTTAATCTTTCTGAACGCTGCATCTGTGGCCGCATCCAATGAAGGAAGGACCACATCCACATCCAGCATCTCTTTCCTGACTACAGAATCGGAAAAAAGGGTTCCATTGGTGATCAGAGCCACCCTGACTTTCGGTTTCAGCGCCTTGATCAGCCTTAAAATCCGACCTATTCCAGAATGCAGGGTGGGTTCACCAGCACCGGAAAAGGTGATAAAATCGGGATCCGGATTGTTTTCAAAGTAATTTTTTAGCTCATCCATCACCTCTTCCTCTGGCACATACTCATCCCGCTCAAGCGTAAGCCGGGTGGTAGCTCCGCATTCGCAGTAGATGCAATTTAGCGAGCATACCTTATGAGGTACCAGGTCAACTCCCAGGGAGATGCCCAGTCTGCGAGAAGGTACCGGTCCGAAAAGGTGTTTATACATATCCTAAAAAATCAATGCAAGGTAGTGCACTTGATCAATTCTTCAAAAATCCTGTGATAAAATGTGTAACTTTTACCTCCAATAAACGTGCTCTAATTTATAAATTATCGACCATGCAAAAGGCAATTGTTTTTACTCTCCTGATTTTCAGCCTAACTCTCACCACACAGGCACAGGTAAGCCTGGGAGAGAAAGTTGACAATTTCACTGCCATCGACCAGGATGGATCCAAATGGGTCCTGAAAAAGGAAATGAGGTCGGCTGAATACATGGTGATATATTTTTACCCTGCCGCCTTTACAGGAGGATGCACCAAGCAGGCCTGTTCCTATCGCGATCAAAAAGCAGAACTTGCCGGTGTGGATGCACAGGTGGTGGGAGTCTCGGGAGACGAGCTTGCAACCCTTGGTCTTTTCGCCCTGGAGCACCAGTTAAATTTTACACTGCTTTCAGATGAATCCGGTGAGATTGCGAACCTTTTTGGCGTTACACAAAAAGAGGGAGGCACCATACAGCGTGAAATAAAGGGGGAAACCCTTGATCTAAGCCGTGGTACCACCATTCAACGTTGGACCTTCATCCTCGACCATAAGGGGATGCTGATTTACAAAGATGCAGAGGTCAATGCAGCAGAGGACAGCGGCAAAGTCATCGAGTTCCTCTCTTCACTTTAAGGGAATTTCTTCCTTCCTGGAAACCAATCTTTTAACCCGAAATTACCGGAGAATTCATTCTTTAGATTGATTCTATATAATCTCCTTGCAGCATCATATCTTCCTTTTTAAGTCCGATTTTTTCTATTTTTCCATTACCCGACAGTTTTGTAAATCCGGATTTTGAAAAGTTCAGCTTCATTATCCGGATACTTAACAGAATTAAACTGATGTGAAAGAAAAGGATATGATGGAGAAATTTCAGTTCGGATTTGATATTGGTAGTATTTCGATCAATTCGGTAATTATGGATTCCGGTGGCAAGATCATTGCCGATCGCTACGATTACAACCATGGGAAGCCCTTCGATAAACTAAAGGAGATACTTGAGGAGCTGGAAAAAGAGTATTCAAAAGATCAATTTGCTCACCTCAGTTTTACCGGAACAGGCGGTAAACTGGCCGCCAAGTTGTTAAACGGCTCCTTTGTGAACGAAATTGTGGCCCAGTCCACATCGGTTTCCAGACTTTATCCCCAGGTAAGAACTGTCATTGAAATGGGTGGTGAAGATTCCAAATTGATCTTCATGGATAAGCTGAGTGAAAATTCTTCCCGGCTTTCGGATTTCGAACTGAATACCCTGTGTGCCGCCGGAACCGGATCCTTCCTTGACCAACAGGCTAACCGCATTGGCGTCTCCATTGAAAATGAGTTTGGTGAGCTTTCTCTTATGTCGAAAGACCCACCGCGAATTGCAGGCCGATGCAGTGTTTTCGCTAAAAGTGATATGATTCACCTGCAGCAAATTGCCACACCCGTTCATGATATTGTGGCCGGATTATGTTTTGCCGTGGCGCGCAATTTCATTTCTTCATTAGGCAGGGGCAAAACCATTGCCTTTCCAGTGATCTTCCAGGGAGGGGTCTCATCCAATATTGGAATGGTCAGGGCTTTCAAAGAGTTGCTTAAGGCTAAGGATGGCGACCTGGTGATTCCCGATCACAACACGTCCATGGGCGCCATGGGTGCCGTACTCAATAGTCTCGCAGAAGGGGAAAGGGAAGAAATTGAATACCAGGGAACTGGCGAGCTTGAAAAATACATCCATGGTGAGAAATCCAGGGGAAAATCATTCGCACCCCTCTCGCCGCCCAAATCGGAAATTAAAAAAGAGGTTTTTCCATTACCCGAATCAGATGAACCCTATGAGGTCTACCTGGGACTCGACATTGGCTCCCTGAGCACAAATGTGGTTTTAATCGATGACCAGAATCGTGTGGTGGCCCGCCGTTATTTGCCCACTGCAAGCAAGCCCCTGGAGGCCATTCGCCGGGGCATGTCCGAGATCCAAGAGGAGATGGGAGACCGGGTTGTGGTTAAAGGCGCCGGTACCACTGGATCGGGCCGCTACCTGACCGGAGATTTCATCGGGGCAGATTTGATCCGTAACGAAATTACTGCCCAGGCCACAGCCGCCATCGCTTTTGATCCCAAGGTGGATACCATTTTTGAGATTGGTGGACAGGATTCCAAGTACATTAGCATTGATAATGGCGTGGTCGTCGATTTTGAGATGAACAAAGTATGTGCTGCCGGAACAGGTTCTTTCCTGGAGGAGCAGGCAGAGAAACTGAACATCAATATCATTGAGGAATTTGGTGAAATGGCCCTTGGTGCCTGTCAGCCGGCCGGACTGGGAGACCGTTGTACCGTGTTTATGGAGTCGGACCTGAATGCCTTTCAGCAAAAAGGAGTTGAAAAAGATAACCTGGTGGGGGGACTTGCCTACTCCATCGTACATAACTACATCCAGAAGGTAGTAAGGAAAAAACGAGTGGGTGAACACATCCTCTTTCAGGGTGGAGTAACCAACAACAAGGCCGTAGTAGCAGCCTTCGAAAAAGTTACTGGTAAAAAAATTCATATTCCGCCCCATTTTGATGTGACGGGAGCCATCGGGGCAGCCATGCTGGCACGGGACCACATTAAAAAGGAAAAACTGCAAACAAGGTTCAAGGGCTTTGATATCAGCAAAATTCCTTACACGGTGGACAAGTTCACCTGCAAGGCTTGCTCTAACCAGTGCGAAATCAGGCGAATCAAAATTGAAGGCGAGAAAAAACCTCTCTACTTCGGGGGCAGGTGCGAGAAGTGGGAAATGGATGAACGTAAGGGCAAGGGCAAGGGAATCCCAAACTACTTTGAGGAGCGTCTCGGGATGCTGACCGATGGTTTCGAACCGGGTAAGGAAGAGGGGAAACAAACCATCGGAATCCCCCGCGGATTGATGGTCTTCTACCAGCAGTTCCCTTACTGGAGTACTTTCTTTAAAGAGCTTGGATTCAATGTGGTGGTTTCGGACGAGACCGACAATCAAACTGTAAAGAAGGCCCTAAACATGATTGTGGCCGAAACCTGTTTCCCTGTGGAGGTCATGCATGGACATATCTACGAGATGCTGGAGGACAAGGTGGATTATATCTTTACTCCCTTTATCATCAATTCCAAAGCCAGCAAGGACAATCCCACCTCCAATACAAACTGTCCCTGGGTACAGACCGTTCCCTTTATGGTCAAAGCCTCCATAAAAGAAGAGCAGCGGGAGAAGTTGCTGAGTCCCGCTCTCAATTTCCGCTACTACGGGAAGGTGGTGGAAAAAGAACTCTATGACTATTTTGGCCAAAGGTTCAAGCTAAGCAAAAAACAGATCGTTGCAGCCATGCAAAAGGCTGATGCCAAGCAGGATGTGTTCGAAGAGCGTGTGAAAGCCAGGGGCCGCGAGGTCATGGCAGGTCTGCCCGAAGACCAAGAGGTCCTGGCCATAATAGGACGTCCCTACAACACAGGAGACCCAGCACTCAATCTGAGCATGGTTGATAAACTGATCAATCTGGATGTGCTCCCCATCCCCATGGACTACCTGCCCCTGGAAGAGGAGCATATCACCGACGATTATAACAAGATGTACTGGCCCAACGGTCAGCGCATCCTGGCAGCTGCCAGGATCATTGCCCGTGACGACCGCCTGCATGGCATCTACATGGGTAACTTCCGCTGCGGTCCCGACTCCTTCCTGGCCCACTTTGTCCACGAAGAGATGGCAGGGAAGCCCTATATGGAAATTGAGATCGATGAGCACGGCGCCGATGCAGGAATGATCACCCGTTATGAGGCCTTTCTTGATAGCCTGAGGGGCTCCAGAATAAGTGACAACAGGAAGAAGAAGGTCTTTGTTCCCGGAGCGATGGCCTCCTCACCAATGACCGACCGGACCCTCTATTTCCCTTACCTGAGCGATGCATCCTATGTGATGGCTTCAGTTTGCAGAAGCTTTGGAATCAATGCCGAATCACTTCCCATGCAAACCCAGGAGGATCTGGACCTGGCCCGTAAATATACCTCGGCACGTGAGTGTTTCCCCATGATTGCCACCACGGGAAGTTTCCTGAAAAAACTGATGTCACCTGATGTGGATCCGGCCAAAGTCAGCTTCTTTATGCCCGACCACAATGGTCCCTGCCGCTTTGGTCAGTACAATCGTTTCCAACGGGTACTGTTCGACCGCCTGGGCTATGATAAGACCGAAATCATTGCTCCCAGCAATGACGACTCCTATGAGTCCATCTCCGGGGGACACGGTTCCAAATTCAGGCTCAATGCCTGGAAGGGTTTTGTAGCCATGGATATGCTCCGCAAGATGAAACAGGAAAGGAGCCCATATGAGTTGGTACCCGGCACTACCGAACAGGTGTACCAACAGGCGCTGAAGGACCTGGTAAACTGTATGGAGAATGGTGGTGATAATTTAACCGATACGCTGGCCGGAATCGCATATGCATTTACCCAGATTCCACTATCTAACGGTAAGCGCAAGCCTGTGATTGCCGTGGTAGGTGAGATCTTTATGCGTGACAATGATTTCTGCAGTGCCCACCTTGTACAGAGACTGGAGAAATTTGGAGCCGAAACCTGGATCGCTCCCTTTGCAGAGTGGCTGTCCTACTCCACCATTCGCTATACACGTGACAGTAAATGGAAGGGTGACTTCAAGGGAGTCGTCAAATCCAAGTTGCAGGAGTACTTCCAGGAACGAACCGCCAGCAAGATTATCAAGCCCTTCCACGGATTGTTTGATGAGGACAAAGAAGTAGCTGTCAAAGATATGCTGAATGCCTGCGGGCCATATGTGCATCGCCATTACGATGGCGACCCTGCTCTAAACCTGGGTACCTCAGCCATCCTGGCGGACAGGGGAATCTCGGGCATCGCTAATATCCTGCCCTTCACCTGTATGCCTGGAACCCTGGTAGCATCGGTATCGGACCAGTTGCGAAAAGACAAGGGAAATATACCCTATGTGAGCATTGCCTACGACGGACAGGAGGATGTCTCTATTGATCTTCGGCTCCAGGCCTTCATGCACCAGGCAAGCCAGTATGCAGAAGATAAAGGACTCACTTCCCCCGACGTGAACAACTGGGTTCTCAACACTAAGGACTAAGGACTAAGTACTGAGAACTGGGTACTGGGTACTGGGTACTACGCACTGTATGGTAGCATCCTGTTGAAAGCTATGCCTTCAGGGCTCACCCTGGCCTGGACCACGTAGATTTCCACACCCCTGCGAATGGCCTCCTCCAGGGCACTGGCATATTCCGGATCGATCTCCCTGGCCGGGGAGAAAAGAGCGACATCCATCCGTTGAACCACGTATAGCATAACAGCCCGCATTCCAGACTGCTTAACCCTGATCAGTGTATTCAGATGTTTGCGTCCACGAGTGGTCACCGCATCGGGAAAAAGGGCCTTGTTCCCCTCCCTTAGGGAAACATTCTTTACTTCGATGAAACAGCCCCTGGAATGAGCAGATAAAAGCCCGGGCCCTGCCGCCGGCTCTTCACCATAGATGTCAAAGCGGCTGTCTTCCCATGTCACCTCCCTTTTTAAGCAGCATAAATTCTCCAGTCCGGATATAAGCCCTTCTTGTATCCATTGAAAGGCCAGGGCATTGGGATGCGAGGTATTGATCCCCACCCATTCTCCAGCAATCATGATCATTTCCCATGTGAAACGGGTCTTCCTTTTTGGATCATCCACAGGTGTCAGGTACACCTCGGCTCCCTCCTCCATGCAACTTTTCATGGAGCCCGAATTGGTGCAGTGGGCTGTCACCGATCTACCGTCATCAAGGAGCACATCAGCTAGGAATCGCTTGTACCTTTTAATCAGGTGGCCGTGGATAAGCTGCTTCTTAAATTCCATAAAGACAAAATAGGCAAAAGCCTTTTGAAAATCCGATTTTACAATTGAATTGGGTTATTTTATTCCTAAATTGCATGTAAGAAATAAGGATATAAAAATCGGGAAAACATGAAAAAAGTTCTTTTATTATTAGCTGTCCTGGCATTAATACTGCCGATTCAAAATATTCATGCTCAAGATCTTCAGGATATTATGGGTCAGCTGGGTGCGGGTTCTTCAAAGGCGGTATATGAACCTTCATATAAATTTGACACCTACATGCAGATGGAGGTTTCTGACAATGAAGGTGAAAAAGTCAGCTATAACGCATATCTCACTAAGGATGGTAGCTCTTACGCCGTGATTTTTGAGGATCAGGGAGCTAAATCGGTCATCGTTTTTGATACAAAAAACAGCACCATGCTAATGCTGGTTGAGAATGATGGCGAGAAAACAGGCTTTGCCATGGGTATCGATCCGGAAGCATTTGCTGATTTGGAGGAAGACAATGACTTCGAGGATGATTTTGAATACGAAAGTTTCAAAACAGGAAATAAGAAAACCCTCCTGGGCTATGAATGTGACGAATACCTGATTAAGGAGGAGAGCTCGGAAGTCAGGGTCTGGTCATCTGAAAAGCTTGGCAAAGAGGTGGAAAAGAAGATGTTTCGCAACCAGCAAATATTCGGTGGGGCATTTACACATGCAGCAGGCATGGAGGGAATGGCACTGGAATATGAATTCAAGGACCTGGAGAGCGGAGAACAGGGTATCATGAGGGTAACCAAGATTGACCTGAATTCCAATGAAACCATTTCTACCAGCGACTATACCGTGATGTCAATGGGGCAATAGCCACATGGATTTCAGAGCGCTTTTAATGGAGTTCCCATCCGGAATTGAAAAGGAGCTCTATATAAATGAGGTGCTATCCTCCCCGGAGAAATTCAAATCCCTCCTGGATATAGCTTTAGTTGAAAAGGATCCGCTTGCCTGGAGGGCTGCCTGGGTGCTGGATGGAAGTGATGAAAAATCCAAGGGTCTGGCAAGAGACTATATTTCAGCCATCGTTTGTAAGCTCCCGGAAATAAAGTCCAAAGGCAGCATCCGCAGCCTCTTACGGATGCTCTGCAGGTACGATATTCAGGAGGATGACCAGGGAATCCTGATTGATCTATGCTTTAAATACCTGGTTTCTGAACTCTACCCGGTTGCCGTAAAAGTGCATGCCATGCAGATCGTCTACCAGCATGTATTAATCTACCCTGAGCTGAAAGAAGAGCTGGTGACAGTGATCCAGGACCAGGTGGGGAACAACTCGCTTGGTTTTAGATCCCGGGGAAGGCGAATTATAAAAAAGCTGGAAGGCATAAGTTGACTGTAAGATGGAGATTTGTTTCATACTTTATAAACCGGCCGTCCCAGGAAATGTGGGCGCAGCCGCCCGGGCCATGAATACCATGGGCTTTTCCCTCCTTCGACTTATCAAGCCATGCGACCATCTTGGAGATGAGGCCCGGATGCTGGCTCATGGATCACAACATATTCTTGAGAATGCAGCTACGTTCGACTCCTTTGAGCAGGCTGTTCATGATCTGGACCTGGTCATTTGCACCACGGCTAGGGGACGCACAGCCAAACACGACTACCACTCCAGCAGAGAAATCCTGGGGCTGATAGAAAACAAGTCCACTCACCTGGGGCGGGTGGGAATCCTTTTCGGGACCGAGGAAAGCGGCCTTCCGAATAAGCTAATTTTGCAATCGGACCTTGCAATGAGCATCCCCATGAAAGCAAGCTACCCATCGCTGAACCTCGGCCAGGCGGTTATGCTTACTGCCTATGAACTTGCACCTTTGAACGAACTTTCAAAGCCAGGGCAGGATCTGGTCAAATCGGGAGAAGGATGGGGCGAATTGAAATCCAGTGCAGAAATTCTTCTCGAGGAAGTGGGAATCCTTAAGGGAACGCCTCTTTACCACAGGATCATGGAGAGGCTCTCCATCATCGGGGCCAATGACATTCCCTTGTTTCTTTCGGTTATTAAAAGAATCAAAAGTCCACTTTAAAATAATCGGGGCCATGGCGCTCCAGTAGTGTCTCATAGAAATCATGGTCAGCCTCATCACCAATGGAGAGTGAAGGTGGGAAAGGCCCTTTAGAAGCGACAAAAAGTTCCATAAGCTTTAGCATCTCAGCCAACTTTTCCGGCTCCTCCAGAGCAAGGTTTACCTGCTCCCGAGGATCATTCTTCAAGTTGAAAAGATAGATATCATGGGGAGCAGCCCCCTGCTTCCACCGGGCACCCCTGAATCCCTTATAGGGCAGCTTCAGTTTCCAATTGCCGTTTCTGTACCCTTCCAGAATGGCCAGGTCGTAATAGAGAAACTCCCGTGATTTCTGAGTCACTTCCCCTTTAAGCACAGGGAGGATGCTTTCGCCGTCATAATCCCTGTCTATGGGTAACTCTGCCCCGGCAATTTCCGCAAAGGTGGGAAACCAGTCCATCATCAATCCCATGTCCTTATATTCCAAACCTGCAGGGATCACGCCGGGCCACATGGCCAGGGTGGGTACCCTTTGCCCGCCTTCAAAGGTAAATTGCTTACCCTCACGAAGCATTCCGGCCGAGCCTCCCATCTCACGCATCACAAGCCATGGACCGTTATCACTGGAAAATACCACCAGGGTATTGTCCAGGATGCCTTGCTCCTCCAGTTTAGCCAGCACTTCACCTACGCTCCAGTCGATCTCCTCAATCACATCGGTGTACAAGCCCTTACCCGAGCGGCCATCGAATTCAGGAGAGGCATAAATGGGTACATGAGGCATGGAGTGGGCCAGGTAGAGGTAGAAGGGTGTCCCGGTATGCCGCTCGATGAAATCACATGCCTTTTCAGTATAGGTTTTGCTTGTATAATGCTGGTCGACCCGGTACGCAGCTACTTCGTTACCATCCATGTAAACCACGCTGTGCATATCATTACTGTATGGTATGCCAAAGTACTCATCAAAGCCTCTCTGGAGAGGCAAATATTCGTGGCGGTGACCCAGGTGCCATTTCCCTACAATTCCCGTGGCGTAACCCCGTTTTTTCAACACATCGGCGATGGTAATCTCCTCAAGCGGCATCCCCGTATAGGATCTTGGGAAAAAAACTGAATTTATCCCCATTCTTTGTGGAATCCTCCCTGTTAGCAATGCGGCCCTGGAAGGGGAACAGACAGGGGAAGCCGAATAGAACTCGGTGAATTTCATCCCTTCATCAGCCAGTCTGTCCACATTGGGAGTCCTGATTTCCTGGTTTCCAAAACATCCCAGATCGCCATAGCCCAGGTCGTCGCAATAGATAACAACAATATTGGGCAAAGCCTCCAGGCCCATGGGCCCTGCAGAGTTAGTGCATGCATTAAAAATTAAGGGGAAAAACAAGATCCAGAGTGCTCCAGCGTTTTTCATTTCAATAGATTTAGTTTTCTCAATATAGCAATTTGGCGATTAAAAGGTCATTGAATTGATGAGGAACTTGTAATTTTGAAGAAGCATGGAGACCAGGGGAGAAAAATATATTCGATCACTCATTGCCCAGGGGGAGCACCAGCAACTGGATTTCAAATTCGAAATCACCGATGCACGTAAGATCGCCCGCACCCTGTCGGCCTTCTCAAATACCAGTGGAGGAAGGTTACTGATCGGTGTCAAGGACAACGGTCGCATAAGAGGAGTTCGCTCCGACGAAGAATATTATATGGTTGAATCGGCAGCTACTCTGTACTGCAAACCGGAGCTAAGTTTCGACAGCCGGATCCATCAGGTAGAGGGGAAGAATATACTTGAAATATACATACCACCCTCAGAACATAAGCCTGTCTATGCCAGGGATGAGAACATGCGTTGGATGGCCTATATACGTGTAGCCGACGAAAGCATGCTGGCGGACATTGTTCAGCTCAGAATCTGGACCGGCGAAGGGGAGAAAGAGGGAGATGACACCGGGGATCTCTTACTTAAATTCACTCGTAAGGAGCAAATTCTGCTCTCTACCCTGGAAGGAGCCCCCGGGGCAAGCCTTTCCAGGCTGAAAGAGGATACCGGGTTCAGGCGAAAAGAACTGGTGGATCTGATGACCAAGCTGGTCAGGTTCGATGTGGTAGAAATGGTAGTGATTGATGGGGCAAATGGATTCAAATTAAGAGAGAGGCCCGGTGAGGACTGAGCCCTGAGGGATATTTAAAACGATTCCATAAGTGAATCAAAGATAGCCCTTCCATCTGTGTTGCGCCCAAAGGAGAACACTGCCCTTTCGGGCTGGGGAATTAAACCAAATACATTCCTTCTCTGGTTACAGACCCCTGCAATATTATCCACAGAACCGGTCACGTTATTCTCCTCCGAGATCACTGCAAACTCATCACAGTAGCGAAACAAAATCTGATCATCCAGGCGCATATCTACCAGTACCTCATCCCTGGCAGCATAACGCCCATATCCTGTAGAAACGGGAATCTGGTAAGCCAGGTCACTGGATAATTTAGAGCTTAATACCGTGTTATTATTATCGGGTTTGATAAAAGTATTCCTGCAGATAAATCGTTGTGACTTATTCATCCTAAGCTTTCCGGGAATCAGTCCGGTTTCACACAGGACACGAAAGCCATTCCCGATCCCGATCAGGATCTTACCTCGATCGGCGTGCTCCAGCATGGCATCGATCACAGGAGATTCATTAATACATCGTGAGGAACTTGATGAGCCTTTACAGGGAAAACCTCCGGGAATGATCAGGACATCAACTCCCTTGATACTGGTCTCCTTGTTTCCCACCGGAATCACCTTCTTAGCGTAGTGATCTTCGAGGACCCGGGTCAGTTCCCTGTCACCATGAGCGCCTGGAAATATGAGGATTCCGAATGTCATTTATCTGATACTTATCCTTATCAAAGATAGCCAGATTGAGATTTCTCACAAATTTGAACCTAATTATTAATTCGTTAGTTTTACC
>JAOZLK010000213.1 GCA_029934875.1 Bacteroidales bacterium
ACCTGCACAATTCTCTGTAAGCACACTAAGTTTCATAAGTTCATGCTATTTATAGAAAGATGAATCCTTTATAAAAATCTCATCATGATGTCCCAACCGGTGTTCCATGGTATCGTTTTGCACACTCTTCACACAGTCTATGGAAGGCAGGTAAGGTTTGATATCTAACACAGGTGTTCCGTCAAATGCATCGATGCCTCTGACATAAAGATGTCCAGACTCAATCTTTTCAAGCTTGATCACAGAAAATCCAATGGGATTGGGCCGTTTAGGACTCCTGGTCGCAAACAAGCCAAATTCATAATCATGGTCAGAAGCAGGGGGCTCTACCAGTGGATCCCACGATTCGACCCTGTCGAAATGATAGATAAGGATAATATATTCAAAACTATCAAGTGTGCTTAGAGCCTGCCTGTATTCGGGAAAGATTTCAATGATACCGGAATTGTCAGCTACCAGGATTCCCTGCCGTGGGGCGCCTGTTTCCGGGGAATAAGCCGTGTGAATGATTCCGATGGGTTTATAATTCATACCGGTGTTCATGTGTTGACTGTGCGTATCTGGTTGAGCACATACCATGGTAAGTATGGCGAGGATAAGCCGTTTCTTCATCAGGTATTATTTTACCCTTGTTTATTGTCAGCTATGATCGGGGCACAAGGTGTGATATACGAAATTGGAGATTAAGTTCACAAATTAATTTACCGGCCATACCCTCGTCCACGTCCATAACCTTGACCACGTCCATAACCTTGACCACGTCCGTATGCTTGTCCACGTGCATAGCTCTGTCCACGTGCATAGCTCTGTCCACGTCCGTAACCTTGTCCACGTCCTTGACCTTGACCACTATTTCTGATACAGCTTTGGTTAAACCACGTTTTCTGTTCAGTAGTAAGTAATTTTGAAATAGCCAGGTTGTGAGCGTTTTGCTCTTCGTTCATCTTCGTTTTAGTACTTCTTGCGATCGAAGCATCAGTTTCTGAACGAAATTGTAAACGCAGAGCATCCATCGATTTTTGATGTTTGGCGCTTAGTTCGTTAATTTCTGACTTTTGTTGGGTAGTTAGGTTTGGAATTAGGTCACAAACATCTCCTCGATTTACCTTTTGGGAATACGAAATTGATGCTGTCAGCATGATGAGTGCAATCAATACTAATTTAATCGGTTTCATGGCTCTTTTATTAAAGATTTATAAATACAAGATCAAAGCTTTTCAAATTTATGAAAAATTCTTTGATATGAACATATGTTCATTAAATTTGTGAGCGCATATTCATAAAGAGTCTTTATGTCACCGAGAAAAAAAATCTTCCGAAAGGTTGGTTCACCGCCTGTATTAAAGGGATATAAACCAATCGGCCTTCCCTATAATGAAACCAGTATTATCTCGGTTTTATATGAAGAATATGAGGCATTGAGACTTGCAGACTACTCAGGACTAAAGCAGGAAGAAGCTGCAAAATTAATGAATATATCAAGGCCGACCTTCACAAGAATTTACAGTAGCTGTCTTCAGAAATTAGCAAAGGCATTTACTGAGGGTCGATCAATTATTATTGAGGGAGGAGATGTTGAATTTGATAAACAATGGTATAGATGTAATGATTGTGCCACTGTATTTCATCATCCCGATGATAAGAATAAGGAATGCATTAGTTGTAAATCAGACGATATTGAGCATATAAACGAAAGTGTAAGAGACTGGAAAGAAAAACAATTAAGTGGCCAAAGGAATATTGAATTAAACGGATATTGTGAATGTCCCAGCTGCACATATGAGAAGTTACATCAAAGAGGAATTCCTTGCTTTTCATTAAACTGTCCGGACTGTAAAACTCCCCTAAGAAGAAAAGGGATTTAATTAATAATTTCCACTAATTTTACATGTATTAAAACATGGTGATGGGGTTTAAAAATCTTCGACGGCACCTCTCCGAAAATCTGTTTCTTTTACTGCTGCCCGCAGTGATCATGGAATATTACCGGGTTAACAACTATCACGCTCCTCCCTTTCAATAGTCCATTTCCAGATCAATTATTAGTTTGATTTCTTTATTTCCCAAGTTTGAAAAACGCACCCCCATGTTGAGATATGGATTATTCTTATATATAATTATTACCGGCCTGATTTTAAATCTAATCACTGGCCTGGAAAGTCATGCTCAGGATACTGTTCAGAACAGCTATCAGGATAGCCTTTACCAAAGGGTTTTGGAGCTTGAAAAGGCTGTTACTGAAATTAATGAAAGCATTATAGAGGAAAAACAGGAGGATGAGTTTAAGACTCTTCTCGAGGAAGCTGACCGCCTTTCAATGCAAAAAGAAGAGCAGAAAATAGATGTGTCAAAGAAATACTTTAGTGGAGTAAGACAGCAACAGGGTCTTAATCCCAATATCAGCTTTGGCATGGATTTTTTTGGAGGTGTCAGCACCTCAAATACTGGTTCGATTAACGAAACCAGTGATATCAGTTATGGCAACAACGGATTTTTTTTAAGAGAAGCCGAATTAGGCCTGATTGCACCCCTGGATCCCTTTACCAGGGGAAAAGGATATATTACGGCAACACCTGAGGGTGTTTTTGTTGATGAAGTCTATATGGAATTGCTGAATCTTCCCTTAAGCATGAACCTTAAAGTGGGTATGTTTAAATCTGAATTTGGCTTCTTAAACAGGTATCATGACCATGCATTGCCACAGTTCGACAGACCGCGTGTGCTTGTCAATATGTTTGGAACAGGAGGACTGGGTGGATCGGGTATTTCATCAAATTTCATGCTTCCGCCTGTTATTGCAAACGCGACCTCACTGGATGTTTCGGTAATCTATGGCAGTAATTCCCAGAGCTTCAGATCTGATGCTGCCCCAGGCTTTATGTTCACAGGCCAGTTCAATAATTATTATGATCTGTCGGCCAGCAGCTACATTGAAATCAGGTTGAGCGGGGCCGCCGGAAAGACAGATTATCCTGAACCGGATTTCAATTCATATGTGGGAAGTGCAGGACTCAGATATAAATGGGCCCCTGTAGGGCGGGAAAAATACAGGACAGTGGAATGGAAGACAGAATTCCTCTACGCTTACCGGGATTATATCGGGGGAAACCATCAGAGTAAGGGATTTTATTCAAGCATTCAGGGTAAACTGAATGCTAGATTCTTGCTTGGAGGAAGGATCGGATATTCAGAAATACCTTACGATCCCTCTCAGAGTGAGTGGGATTACACCATTTCACTTGATTTCTGGCAAAGTGATTTTGTTTTTACCCGTTTTCAGTACCAGTATAACAATAGGAACATTTATAATAGGAAAGATATAGCAGGACCTTTTCCCAGTGAACACTCCTTTATCATCCAGGTATCCTGGGCCATGGGGCCACACAAACACGAAGCATATTAACTAATTGAAAAAATAATAACTTATGTATAAGTTAGCCACCAGATTGAAACCAATTCTCCTATTCATTGTATTATCCGGATCTGTCATTTTATCCGGCCAGAACAGACAACAGAACAGGAATCAACAGAGATATCGGGGAAATAGTGATGAGACGCTGAATATTATCTGTTCGTTTTCTGATTATGCCTCCATCACAAAAAGAATTGTCGGAAGCTATGGAAATGTCCAACACATTGCCCATGGAGAACAGGATCCTCATTTTGTATCACCTAAACCTAGTTATTCCATGATGCTGCGTGATGCAGATCTTTGGATTACTACAGGTATGGACCTTGAAGTTTGGTCAACAACCATTCTTGATAAAGCCAGGAACAGACAGATCATGGATGGTGAAATCGGATTTGTATCTGTTTCCGACGGAGTAAAAGTTCTTCAGAAGGTTGAAAAGGCAGACCGTACCGAAGGTGATATCCATCTGATGGGCAATCCGCATATTACTACGGGTCCCCTTAATTGGAAGGTAATAGCTGCCAACATCACCACTGGTCTGATCAAAGTCGATCCTTCCAACGCTTCTTATTACCAGGCCAACATGGAAGCATTTAATGACCAGGTGGATCGGGCCATGTTTGGAGATGAGCTGATAGATATTTTTAAGGGTGAAATGCTGTCAAAATTACTGGAAAACAATACCCTGTTCACCTTTCTGGAAGAAGAGTATCAGGGAGAAAAACTTATTGAAAAACTGGGTGGATGGCTTAAGCAGATGGAACCTTTGAGAGGAAAAAAAATAGTGGCCTACCATAAAAACTGGGTCTATTTTATTGAAACTTTTGATTTGGAGATTGTTGGATACATAGAGCCCAAGCCGGGCATACCTCCCTCAGCAAAGCATGTTCAACATATGATTCAAACCATTCATGATCAAAATATTAAACTGATGCTGGTAGCCAGTTATTTTGAAAAGAGTTCGGCCAGAATGATCGAGGACAAGACTGGTATAAAGGCAGTCTATCTTCCACTGTTTGTTCAGGGAAGCCCGGAGATCAATGATAATTTTCAGCTGGTGGATTACTGGATCGATCAGGTTAAAATGCACATCCAATAGACTAAGCGCATCATGAAGGAGACCTTATTTTTTCTTTCAACTCCCATCGTTGCCAGCGTTCTTCTGGCAATAATGCTGGGTTATTTTGGCACCCATATTCTAGCCCGGGGAATTATTTTTATTGATATAGCAATTGCACAAATTGCCGCACTTGGTACTATGATAGGCCTACTGCTTGGTTTTGCTGAAGAATCCCTGGAGGTCCAGCTACTTTCCTATCTGTTTACATTGCTTATCATAGGCGGTTTTGCCTTCATGAAGATAAAGTCACGTACCATTCCGGCCGAGGCTGTAATCGGTATTATCTATTGTCTTGGATTGGCCCTGGCCATGCTGCTGGCTGAAAAAATACCGGGAGGTTCCAATTATATCACCAAAACCATTACTGGCAATATACTCTGGGTCACCTGGAATAAGGTTTTTATCCTGGCATTGGTTTTTGCAGGGATCGGCTTGATCCACCTCTTGCTTGGGAAAAGATTCATAAAGCTATCCGATTCAAATAACAATAGTGATTCCATATTGCAATTGAAAAGCAGAGTATTGAACCTGCTCTTCTATATCACATTTGGTGTGGTGGTTGTAAAAGCGGTACTTATCGGCGGCATTTTCATGGTTTTCACTTTGTTAATTGCTCCCTCTGCTGCTGCTGCCATGTATGTTCAAAGCTGGAGAGGTCGCTTGATTTGGTCCTGGGTCATTGGAGTTACCGGAACCATAGCTGGAATCCTGTTATCCTATTTCCTGAATATCTCAAATGGTCCAGCCATTGTATGCTTACTGGGGGGCCTGGTTTTTGTCCTGGCCTTTATTAAATTATTAATACCCATTCATAGGTAAATCGCAATAAATATGTTCGCCAACTTAGAATTTATCATAGCGCCTCTCTTTGCCAGTATTCTTTTACTGACCATCACTTCCTATTTTGGCATTCATGTATTGAAAAGAGAAATCATCTTTATTGATATTGCCCTTGCCCAGATTGCAGTCCTGGGAGGTGTGGTCGCTTTATATTTGGATCATACATTCCATACCCACGAAATTATGATTGGGAATCTTGAGCTCTCAAGTGTACTGGCTTATATATCCTCCCTGGTTTTCTGCCTTGGAGCAGCTATTATCTTTTCATTCCTGAAAAATCCCAAAATAAGTATCCCTATTGAAGCTTTTATAGGAATCGCCTATGCGGTTGCCACAACCGCAGCGGTGATTATCCTGGACAAAGGAGCAGGTGGAGACCTTCACTTGCATGATATGCTGACTGGAGTGTTGCTATGGACTACCTGGACACAGGTTCTCAGACTGGCTATTATCTTTATAATCATCGGTGGATTTCATGTGGTATTCCGTAAACAATTCATACAGCTAAGCGAATCCTACCAGCGGAAATCAGGATCCATCAAGAAGCAGAGATTATGGGATTTCCTGTTTTACTTCTCATTTGGGATCGTCATCATCGAAGCTGTAAAAATTGCCGGGGTACTGGCTGTATTTGCATTTCTCATCCTTCCGGCCTCTATTTCAGCCCTATACGCTACACAATGGAGGACTCGCATCATGATTGGATTGGCGTCAGGGATCCTGGCCACGCTACTTGGTCTTCATTTTTCGATCACCCTTGACCTGACAGCATCTCCTTTAATCATCCTGTTTCTCGGGATGATCCTTTTATTAGCAATTGTTGCACAGAGATTTTTGAAAAGGGAGCCCTCTGTGAAGGACTGATTTTCAATGGGTTTATAGTTCGTGCCGGTTATTTTACCGCCTTAAGTAACCTCATGTACTTTTTCAGATAAAAATGTTCGGTGAATTCAGTGAAACCTTTTTCCTTTAAAATAGATTTCCAGTCCCGCTGAATATAATCAAAAGCATATTTGCATTCGACCGCCTTAAAGATAGCGCGATGGTGGAATGGCATAGCGCTCATATCAAATTCAGCAAAATCCAGGATAAAAAATGCCCCCCCTTCTTCAAGATGCTTATAGGCGTTCTCAATTATCGCATGGCAAATTTCATGAGGAAAGCCATGGATTACAAAACTTATGAATATTTTATTGAATTTTCTATCCAGTTGAAACGGAAGATCGATGCGTTGATTTTGATATGTGATACGCGTATCTTCAGAAAATTTGGATTGAAACTGAAGGGCCATTTCATCAGAGATGTCCAAACCATGGATCCTTCCCGTTCCGTTGAAATAGGAAGCCATTAAACTGGTATTATAACCGGTTCCACATCCCAAATCGAGAATGTGGTCATTGGGCTGGATTTGCATGTCTTCGATGGCCCGGATGATGGATTTCGGATAATGTCCCATAGATGCCATGGCCATAATCCGGTCATAGTTCCTGGAAATAAATGGACTTAGTTCAACACCTGAATCCGGATAAATTCTTTCTTTCTTCATTTTAATGATTGTGTTATTGTACGGCCAGTTTTAGGATTCCTTTATTGATCACAAACTTATTGTATAGATCAGCTTGTTTATCCAACTCTTCATGAAGCCACCTCATGTGTTTCAATAGAATTGTCTGTACATTAATCGGTGTTTCCTCACTGACCTCTACAGGTATAAAGTGCCTGGCAATATGCTTGATATTTGGGCCAAATTTTCTGGACACAACTACCGACACGTTTTTTTGATGCAGGAAATCAATAATACTTCCAGCTTTTTTTTCTGTTCCGTGAGCGGAAGATTCGTCCACTAATTTGAATGGATTCTCCTCTTCATAGAGCATTTTGAATGTCTCATTAGAGAGGTGATAAATCTGATATTTATCCGCATCTCCAAAATGTTTTTTCTCAAATGTACCGCTCTGACTAAGTGCAAATGCTATGTTTATTTCCATGATATCTTACTC
>JAOZLK010000214.1 GCA_029934875.1 Bacteroidales bacterium
TTAAAACCGATTGTGAAAGAGGTTACCTGGAATTCGACTTCAAAGAGGAAGTCTTCGGCTTCTGCTTCAACAATCTGCAGGCCTGTCAACTGTCCAACGGTCAGGTTGGCTTTTCCTCCGCGGGATCCTGTAATTTTCGCAATTGGTGTAGGCAGGTCCTTCACCCTGAAATCCATACGGGTCATCAATTTTGAAACGCCATCGACCTTTGCATAAACACTTACGGTGGCCTTTTCACCCTGCACACCTGGTTTTACAATATATTCACCAGCCCTGGTCCTGCGTATGCTGTGTGGACTTGTAATACGAGCTTCTACAGCACTTTCAGCCACACTTCCTGCAGAGATGGCCACCGGGTTATTCAAACCTCGGTAAAACACATTCATGGCCGTTGCAGAAATAGTAGCATTGGCTTCGGCCACCTCATACTCTGCTTTGAAAGGATGTTCGCTGATTTGCCCGTCGTTGTCCAGTTTTATGGTTCCGCCCCAACTCTTAACTCCAAGTGAGTTTGAGCTGGTGCTATAATGTCCCATACCCGCTACAACATCCAGTACCGTTCCATTACTCAGAACAATTTCCGGCATCTTGGTGGAATCGTAGGCAGCAAGGAAAACCTGCGCTTTGTATTCCTGTCCGGGAAATACCAGGCTGCGATCAGCCATTACTACTGCCCTTACTGCATTGACAGGAATATCTCCTGCTTCGATCTGGCCCATCAGGAAATTGAGCATTTCAGCTTCGGCATTCCTGACGTTTGCCTGCATATTCGAAAGCAGGGTGATGACCGAAGCAAGAGGAAGCATCTCAAAATAAGTTGTTTCCCAGGTAGGAACCACTTTCTTGCCACCGTGCTCCAGGTGTACATCGGGAAGTTCGGTGGATAGAATTGCATCGATGGCGCTAACCGTTCCGGCATACTTTTCACGATCGTCAATCATGGTAGTCAGGAACTCCCGGTATTCGATGATTTTCTCTTTGAGCTCAGAGGCTTTACCTTCGACAATCATTATCTGGGCAGGGATATCCATGTTATCCTTTGCCTGAACTTCGTCCCAATTCATCTCGCCATCCACGATTGCATCTTCCTCCTTTACTTCCAGGATGGAAATCTTACACTCATGCATGAATTCATATAGCGCATCGGAGCGGCTGTGAACCTGGTCTGATTTGTCTTTCCAATCGCCCACCTTAGCAGGGTTCAAAGCATAAGCTGTAGCAAAACCGTTATAAAGACTGGCATTTTTTGCAGCAAAATTCTTCGTGGTGGTAACAAGCCCTTCATCGACCAAAATGAAAGCATTCAATACCTCTTTGGACACATTCAATGCAAGCATTGCTGTCAGCACGAGGTACATCATGCCAATCATTTTTTGTCTCGGTGTTTCTTTACCGGTTCCCATAGATCAGGATTAATAAATTGAATTACTTTTTTCTGATGCTCATCGCGGAGAGCATATTCCCGTAAACACTGTTCAACTCGGACAAACTCTCGCTGAGCTTAACGATCTCGCTTTTGTATTTGTTTGTCTCCTCAACAGAGGCCTGGAGGTTAGTGATCATCTCATTCAGTCCCTTATAAACTCCCTGGGTGCCCTGAAGATGTCCCTGGCTTCCTTTGACCTGCTCTGAATAAGAGCTGTTCAGTTCAGCAAGGTTTTTGTTCAGTGCATCCAGCTGGCTGTTGAACTGTTTCTGACTCTGGGAGATCTGCGTATGTTCTTGCTTAACCTCGCCTGACATTGCCTCGTAAGTGGCGGTGAGATTAGCACTGGAGGCGGCGAATTTATCCGCGATGTCCTTCCCTTTTTCATCAATAAGGCCTGCGGTATTCTTGTAAGAAGCTGCCAGGGTAGAGACCGACTCATTCAGTTCACCCGTATTGGTTCCATAGGCGGTGGCCACATTGTCCATGTTCTGGGCTGCTGATCCCATCTTGTCGAAATATTCTTTCGTTGCAAGCGAGGAAGAGGTGATGTCGCTGATTGTTTCTGTCGTTGAGGAAATGGTATTGAGATGCTTTCCTAAACTTCGAACATCCTCTGCATTAATCTGGGATTGCTGAAATAGTTCATCAAATTTCTGAAGTCCCACATTCCTGTCTGCAATGGCCTGCTCCTTGTACTCATCTACCTCATCGGGGTCGGACATACCGGCCAGTTCAGGATAAACAAGCGTCCAGTCGAGCTCCTCATGAAGTGGTTCGAAGGCTGAGAAGAAGAAGATTACTGCTTCAATCAACAGCCCCGCTGTAAGTGCAATCCCTGCACCATTCCAGTGCATGATTTTAAAAAGAGCTCCAATAATTACGATGGAAGCCCCGAAGCCATACAGCTTGGCTGTAAAATTCTTCCAGCCCGAACTTTGAACTATTTCTGTAATTCCCATTATAACTTGTATTTAATTAATTGTCACCTAAGTAAGAACGTACACATCTGAATCCAATAAAGGATTTTGCTGAGTCCTGATATTCATAATCCCTTGTACTTACCTGGAGGTAGCGTGCAATGTCTTTCCAGGAACCGCCCCTGACCACCTTCCTTTTCATAACGGGTGGGTCATCAGGTTTAGCATTATAGTTGTAGTAAGGGTTCATATCATGTGAAAACACATAGGCAGATGGATCATAAGCAGTTATGGTCCACTCGGCAACGTTGCCGGCCATATCATAGAGCCCGTATTCGTTAGGATTGCCCGAATAGTGAGCCACTCTTGAGGGATACATAGATCCATCGTCGGTATAATTTCCGCGCAGGGGCTTGAAGTTGGCGATAAAACATCCGCTCATATTTCTGAGATAAACTCCTCCCCAGGGATACATGCTGTGGTCCAGGCCTCCCCTGGCGGCATATTCCCATTCAGCTTCGATGGGAAGCCTGTAGTCCTGAACGATGGGCTGATTACTTCTTACAAGCGACCAGTTCAGGTATTGTGTTCTCCATATGCAGAATGCATTCGCCTGCTTCCATGTGATCCCCACAACTGGATAATTATCATAGGATGGCGAGTTGAAGTACATATTGGTCATCGGCTCGTTGTACGAGTAGGTGAAGTCGGAGATCCAGACAAGGGTGTCGGGATAAACCAGAACCCAGTCCTTATTTACAAAGGAAGACCTGCCTACAACTTCTTCCTGGGTGCCATCAGGCCTGGTAACTGTTCCTTCGTATTCCATGACAGGATTTGTGGAACCTCCTGAATAGTCAAGTTTAAAGCGGTTGGTCGAAGAGGATGCTTGTCTCAGGTCCACCCAGTAGTAATTATAGATGAGTTTTGTGACATTCAGTTCTTTGGAAATGTAGGAGAGTCTGTCGGCTCCGCTGTAATATATTCCCAGGTCCTCAATGATCTGTGCTGTATTACCCTCTTTGTCTTTTTTGGGATCAATGGGCGCGCTCCAATCGATAATGTATTCGCCATCCTTGTCTTCAAATGGCTGTTCTTCAGCGTCTTTCAGGGAAAACTGATCCGGGTCCTGAATGGCAAGTTCCTTCCTAATGATGGAATCACGAACCCAGTGTACAAACTGCCGGTATTCATTATTGGTAATTTCAGTTTCATCCATCCAGAAGGCATCCACGGCCACAGTACGTGACATGGCGTTCTGAGTCCATGATACATCCATGTCGCTGGGACCCATTACAAAGGATCCATTAGGAATGGGGACCATTCCGTGAGGCACAGGTTCAGCGTAGGCCCTTCGACCCTCAACTCCCACGAGTTCACCGGTGTTGTAGGAACTACAACCAGCGATGATCGCTCCGATAAAAACAATAATCAAAATAGGTTTCATAGTACAACGCTTAATAGGTTCTATAACCATTTAAATATAGCTAAAAATTACAAAAATCTTAAACTCTTATACTTTTGCGGACTCTTGTCAACACTGAGATCGAAGCAATATCGAACCGTTATTTCATGGGACCCGCTATTGTATCCCATCATAGGTGTAAGATCGAAATCATATGAATATCCAATCCCCAGCCCGTTCATCAAATCTACACCCACAAGAATCGACATTGAACTTCTAACTGAATAAGAAACTCCACCCCAGAACTTTTTATTGTATCTCACATTCGTATTCAGATAGAGATTAGAAGATTTTCCGTCCGTTTGAAGCATCAGTGAAGGGAGAATCTCGAACATGGGATTTGCGAGTTGTAAATTGTATCCTGCCATCAGATAATAATGCCTGTTGTAGTTAGCCTCGAAGTCCCTTTCATCACCACGGAACACCACGCTGCTATACAGGTGGCTGGCAGATACTCCGACGTACATATTTTCGGTATTGTAATAAATACCCAGTCCCATGTCGAGCCCAAACCCGCTTCCTCCTGGTGGGATGGCAGGATCTGATGCGGGATCAATCACATCAGCACCATTCCATTCGGGCTCAATGGAAGGATTCGCCATGCCCACATTCACTCCGATGCCCAGGTTTCCATTTCCCACATCCATTCTGAAGGCATAGGAGGCACTGAAGATGAAATCATTGCTAAAGCCCAGCTGATCGTTCATAAGATTAACACCCACACCGTGTTTTCGTCCCAGCAGATTGAATGGCATATGAGCTGTGAAAGTAGTGGTGGTGGGAGCGCTGGGGAGGCCCGTCCATTGGTTCCTGAAGGCCGCAATAAGACAGATTTTATCACTGCTGCCCACTGCGCCCGGGTTGAAATAGGGCGACATGAGCATATTCTGTGTGAATTTAGGGTCCTGCTGGGCCAAAATTCCTACAGAAAGTGATCCAAAAACGATTATAAAAAGCAGTCTTTTCATTAAGGCATTCAATTCTCCTCAGGGCTTTATCAGGCTTGCTTTTAAGCTAAGTAAAATAAGCAAAAATTGTCAGATCAAACAAATATTATTAACAGCCAATTGTTCATAACCCAGGGCTCTGTGCGGCAAATTACTAACGTTGATTAATCCATTTCATTTCCCAACCTGTGCAAATAACGCCACCAGCGTTCCGGTATCTCCTTTTTACAGGCCAACTGGTAATCCTCATACGAGCATGAGACAAAAAAGTTGTGGTTTGTTGTAGGATTCTTTACAGGGATTTCCATCCACCACCTTTCTGAGAGGGTGCTTTTATGAAAGATAATGTCGTGTCCGGCCGCATCGAGCTTGACGATGAATTTTTTAATATGTTCCGGGGTATCTACAGGATTTTCCTTTACACGGTGAGCCAGGCCATCAAGAAAATACCATGCTGCCTGGGCCGTGAGATGGGCGGTCTGATCATTCACGTCATTTGCGGGATCGAATTCGAAAAATCCAATATGGCGCACCTTTTCACTCAATCCGGCATAGCGGGTAATCTGGCAGAGTTCGTCGCCAAAAAAGCCATTGGGAGAGGGGATGGATGCTCCGGGGGCATCAGAATGCCTTACCGCGCCCAGGTCAATACTGATGTATTCACAATCACGAATCAAAGGTTCGGACAGTTTCATATCGCTGCGCGCCAGGCCCAGTCTGATACTTTCCAGGTAAGATTTCTCCAACTGAGCTACCTGGGCCTGGGTAATAAAGTAGGCCTGATGCCCAAGGTTGGTAAAACTGAATCGCTCCCTGAAATCGGGATTCAGGAGCTGATTCAGGTAATTTCTCGAGTGAAACTTTTCTGATGCTTCTGAAAAGTCCAGCATTGAATCAATGGTCAGCACATGGTGTAGTCCCGGCTCTTTTTCAAGGGCCAGAAAGATTCCCTTGCTGAGGTCCTGGGATCCTCCCAGTAACAGAGATATAATCCCCCGGCCATTTAATTCCAGGAGGACATCCCTGAGGGCAAAGTAACTGTCATTCACCGAAGCTCCGCTCTTGATGTTCCCCAGGTCGTAAATATTCAAATCCCGGTTTATGGCTGCCAGTTGATAAAGTTTATTCCTGACTGCGTCGGGGGCATCCTTGCTACCTTTAATAAAACCGTTGCGGTCTTCTGGAATTCCGATAATGGCAACCTGGTGTTTGTCCAGCTCCCGGATGGGTAGATCAGGGGTATGGACTGAAATTTGATGACTGAAGGACTCGCTGTTCTCGATGTACTCAAATTGGGGCCGTTCAAGGCTGACAGGATCGAAGTATCCGTTTAAGTCCATGGTCTCGGTTATCGGTTATCGGTTATCGGTTATCGGTTATCAGTAATCAGTTCTTAGGTTTTAGTACCCAGTTCTCAGTATTGAACCTGAGAACTGGGTACTGAGTACTACGTACTGTATTGCTATTTCTTTTTTTTGTCGGCTTTAGCGATGATTTCACGGCAGTCTTCCAGGCTCAGCTCCTTGGGTACTGTTCCCTTGGGAATCCGGAAATTCTTCTTCTTAAAGGAGATGTAGGGACCATATCTGCCATTCAGGACCAGCAGGCCGGGCTCCTCATCAAATTGCTTGATATTCCGGTTTTCTTCCTGGGTTCTCTTTTCCTTGATAATTTCTAATGCACGTTCGATTTGAATGGTATAGGGATCATCGGTTTTAGCCAGGCTGTAAAATTTGCCCTTATGGCGCACATAGGGTCCGAAACGACCCACGCCGATCACCATTTCTTCATCCTCGAAATTCTCCAGGGTCCTGGGAAGTCTGAACAGGTCAAGGGCTTCTTCAAAAGTTATGGATTCGAGGCTTTGTCCTTTCAGGAGACTTGCAAACTGTGGCTTCTCCTCATCACTGGCCTCCCCGATCTGGGCAATAGGACCAAAGCGGCCAATTTTTACGCTGATGGGTTTCCCCGATTTGGGATCGGTTCCCAGTACCTTTTCACCTTTGGAGCGTTCTCCGGTCTCGGTGGTTGTATCTACTTTTTCGTGGAAGGGCTTATAAAAGCGATCAATCATGCTTGGCCAATTCAGTTTTCCTTCCGCAATTTCATCAAACTCTTTTTCAACCGATGCTGTGAAGTTGAAATTCATGATGTTCTCGAAATTTTGTTCCAGGAAATCATTGACCACGATACCTATGTCTGTTGGAAAAAGTTTGTTTTTTTCAAATCCGTAATTCTCTGAGACCATTTTGCTGGTGATGCCATCGCCCTTCAATACGATCTGCTGCATCTCCCTCTGGCTCCCCGCCCTGTCTTCTTTAATCACATACTCCCTCTGCTGAACCGTTGATATGGTTGGCGCATAGGTGGACGGCCTTCCGATTCCAAGCTCTTCCATCTTTTTAACCAGGCTGGCTTCGGTGTATCTTGCAGGCTGTTGGGTGGACTTTTCGTTGGCTTCAATTTTATCCCGCTCAAGGGGATCATTAATTTTCAGTGGAGGCAGTAGCCCTTTTGCTTCTTCCTCACTTTCATCATCGGTCGATTCCATATAGACCTTCAGGAATCCGTCGAATTTCAATACCTCTCCTAC
>JAOZLK010000215.1 GCA_029934875.1 Bacteroidales bacterium
ATTTTGTTCCCCTGGAAGCAGGGAGAGGTAATTGTCGCTCCAGAAAGAAGGCAGAATCTCCAGGCCTGAGACCGGGTCAACAAGCTTCAGATTAGTCATCAGGGCAATGCTTTTGCCGGTGTTGGATACCTGGACAGTGTAAGCTGTATAAGCCTCACTGCTTTCAAGCTTCTCTGTTTCAACGCTAAGATCAGGAACCGGAAGTTGATTGAATGATTTGAAATCGTTCTTTGTACTCAGCCAGTAGAAATTGTCGGTGAGTGACACTCCTGAAGGGCTCCTCATCTCAATTTTCAGAAAACAAAGGTCTTCAGTGACTGGCACCACTTCATCCAGTTCGTAGACCGAGTTTTCGCCCAGATCGATGGTTTCGGCTGACTTCCAGAAAGCCTCCAGCTTTTCATTATACAGCACGGATGAAACATGGATTTGGGTCCTTGCTTCCAGTGATGCATTAATCAGCTCAATTTTGTGGCTCTTCCTGTTGAACTGACAGGAAAGAGGGGCTGCTGATTTTTTGGTGCCATAGAAGCCGCCATGAGCCTGGAGGTACCAGTCGTAAACCTGCCAGACCATGCTGGGCCAGCTGGAATTGGATTTCCACAGGAGTATGCCACTGGAATTTTTCCATAACTGCGAATTTACTGACTCAAGACAGGCCCTGTAAACATCATGGTTCAGTAGCTGGCATTTATCCAGGTAATTCTCAATCCCTGAGTAACTGGAGTCGGGAGCGCCATAGGAGGAACGAATGATGTCGTCGTAGTGGGAGAATTTGCGTTTATCACTTCCACTGAAATTGATGGCATCATGATAGGCCCACACACCATCAAGCGGGAAACGTCCTGGTTTCCAGCTCTCTCCCGCATTGGGCATGAAGCGTTTTACAGATTCAAATTCGGGGACGCCACTGGGACCGATCTCAGAGCTGAATCCGCTCAACTTGGGCTCGCTGAAGTAGGCTTCAGGGAGAATGGTATGGTAGGGTCCCCCTCCATGCAGGCCATCGCCATTGGATATTTTCAGGTAGTGTTTGGAATCCCTGCCATCGTGTTGGGGCAGGATCTTATTCATGATGAGCGCTTCTCTCGGATTGGGCCCTTCGTTTCCCCCGCACCAGATAATCAGTGAGGGATGGTTCCTGTATCTTTTTACCAGCTGGATGGAAGCCTTTTCGAAAAGGGACTGCTCCGGACTCATCCCAGGTGTATTTTTGAAAGTTCCCCAGAAATCGTTGAGGAAATCCTGCCACAGGAGGATGCCATGCCGATCGGCCAGTTCATAAAATATTTCCGGAGGTGCACCGGTGGGACCCCAGACCCGCAGCATGTTCAGGTTGGCATGTTTGCTCAGCAGGATCTCCTTCTCATAGCGGTCGGCGGTCCAGTTCAGCATCATATCCAGAACCCAGTTGCCTCCCTTGATATAGATCTCCTTTCCATTAAGCTTATATACCCTTTCATTGGCTCCCATATAGGTCTCCACTTCACGAATCCCGAAGAGAATCTCTTCACCTGCCTTCTTATCTGAACTGATGGCTTCGATGGATAAGTCGTAAAGGGCGGCTTCTCCATATCCCTGGGGCCACCATAGTTCCGGGTTTTTCATCCGCAGCTGAGGCATATTGGAGTGATCCCAAAGAAACTCGATGGTATCACCAGCAGCAACTGTAAATGACTGCTGCACCTCAATTTGCATGTTTTCTTTTGTAATGGTGGCTTTGATGGTGCCTTCCATGCTTTCTGATGAGTGGTTCACCAGGTCGGTGGAAATGCACACATCGGCAAAGGCTGTGGAAGGCAGGGGCAGGTCGGATGTTACATATAGGTTGTCAATCTCCAGGGGATCGCTGGCATGAATAAACACTTCCTCGCTAATCCCCATGTCACGGTCGCGAACGGCCGGTATCCAGTCCCATCCAATCACATCCCATTTTGTGTAATCCTTGCTGATCATGCCGTTGGCCATGTTTAAGCCGGGAGGAGCCAGGGGGGTGAGGGGAGGATCTGCCGGTATTCCCGGATGATCGGGCGGATAGATGGCGATGGCCAGGGTGTTACTGCCTTTCATTTTTGCCAGCTCTGAAATGTCGAACCTGAAAAAGCGTTCCATCCCCACTACTTCCGAGGTATCGGCCAGGAGCTGGCCATTGAGCCAGACCTCTGCACGATAGTTGATTTCGCCAAGGGTCAACCAGATCATCTTCCCGCTGAAATTCCCAGGGATGCTAAATGTTTTACGATACCAGTAGGGCGAGAGCCAGGGATTCTTTCCTTCAATATGACTGTACTGCCCCAGGTCGAATTTTTCATTGAATTCGTCACTCAGATCGGGGATCAACATGTTGTTGGTACCCAGGTAGGGGTTGGGATAGATTCCATTGCGCACCATCACTGACAGGGCAGTGGCAGGCAGGGATGTGGATTTCCAATCCCTGAGATTTATCTTCTTTTTTGACAGGGCAGCACCATCCTTCCCGGCCAGGAGGGAGGATATAACACTCCAGTCCTCCCGAAGCAGAACCGCATTCTCAGGGAGAGGGGAGAGGGGCGCACCCCCGATTGTGAAGGAGGCCGTTTTGCTGCTAAGCTCACTCTGTCCATCAGAAGCAACTACCTTCCACTGGTGCTTTCCATAGGAGAGGGCGAAGGGAATGAACCAATTTTCCCTGACACCCGATGCCATTTCGATTCCGTCGATCCAAACCTGGTAGCTGTACCCTTCAAGGGGGAGCCAGGTAAGTTCGGGCATGTTGTTTAAAATGATCTCCTCCTGTGAAGGCCGGGTTAGTTCAAGAGTAGCGGTATTTGAATTTTGTGCTGAGGCCAGGCTTGACAATAGAAGAACCAGCCCTAAAAAAATCACATTTTTCATTATCCATTTTTAATTTATCAGGAGCTTTTCAATTTTTTCGAGACCGTACTGATCCTTGATCTTCACAAAATACACACCTTCCGGGAAAGTATCCAGCATGGCCACATATTCATTTGATGCCACGATCCTGTCGAGCATCACAGATTTTCCTGAAATCTCAAGGATCTCCACTTCGGTGATGGGGATATCATTTTTCACTGTAACTGACCTATTTGCAGGATTTGGAAAAAGGCTAAATTCCGGAGCCCTGCCTTCAAGGTAACGCTGACTGATGCCTACAGTAGGATCATCATTTTCCAGGGTGTCGGAGATAGAAAGTGCGCCCTCGATGAGCATACTCCCCGAATCGGGCCTGAATCCATTTGCATCCAGGTAATACTTGTAGTTTCCACCTGCCAACTCCATGGATACCTGTCCTGCTTCATCTGTAAGATAATACTTTCCAGCCACCTGGACCATAGCTCCCTTCAGGGGAAGGATCCCTTCGGCAGTTCGGCCAAATATACTAAAGTCGCACGTATAGCCCTGTGGCTCCGGCATTGTGCTTCCTTCAGCCAGGATATATGTTGCAGAGTAGGGAGGCAGGCTAAACAACATTCCCTCTTCCATTGGAGCAGAGTAGGCTTCAATATCCTTATAGTTATCCGGTCCCCCGGCATCATAAGTTGCGTTATCATAGCCATTCACCATCACCTCCCTGCTAAAGGGATTATCTTCTGTGGGGGAGAGGGTATGCCAGTAGAAGCGCTCCCCAGCTGAAAAACTTTCCAGGTTCAAAGCAGCTGAAACAATTCGCTCACTCTTATTTATAAGAACAATTCCCACATGTCCCGATGAAAATGCCGAGCAGAACAAATCCAGGTCTTTGGAGGATGAAAGGGAGCTTCCCACGGAGACATCTCCAAGCACCCTTTTGAAAAAGTGGGTGTAGAAGAAGGGTGCCCTGGGGGAATATGCCGGAAGCCCTTCCACAGTCGGATTATCCTTCTGGTTTGTGATCAGGCCATGTGAATCACCATCCTGGTATCCCCAGACCAGGTTCCACCTTGAGGAGAGGCCAATGCCTGTGTTTATGATTCCCTTAAATCCAAGCATCGAAAAGAGCCCATTGGTACAGCTCACATTTTGTTTTCTGCCTGAATACCTGGTGTTCCATTCAGTTTCCACTAGAGGGACAAAGGGATCACAATATTGATTTACAAGATTGTCGATGTAACCTTTATCCTTGTAATACACATCGATTGCACTCAAAATCTCGTCCACGCCGGCGTTTTCATGGTTGCCGTAATACTTGTGAAGACTGTAAAAGTCAGCATTGTTCCCCAGTGTATCAAGAACTGTCCTGTTCCAGGCATCATACCGGCTCGTAAAACCGATGACGGCTCCGATTTTAATCTCTGTACCTATTTCCGAGGCAGCTGCCCGCATGGAGTCCAGGAAGACTTTGCAATGTGTGGCATATAAGGAAGCAGTGAGCTTGATGGGCTGGCCATCCTGGTTTTTGGAGGTGTCGATTTCGTAACCGGCCTCCCATTTCCCATAGTTCTCATTGCCAATTTCCCAGAATTTGGTTCTGCCATTGTCGTAACGTACCCACTCAGCTGCATGGTGAGCAGCCTTTTGGACGGGTTGAGCAGACGTTCCGTATCGGGCATAGGAATAGTTGACCACATGAACTCCATGGCTCTCGGTGGAGTCTCTCAGGCGATAGTAGCTATCCAGTGAAAGGTAGTCCTTCCCGGGCTCATCACCCCATTTGATGGTGGTTTTCTCTACCCCCTTTACGATGTAGGAGTCCACATCAGCTGGCCTGTCAGGCTTAATGGCATCCCAGAAGTAGTAATTGGATCCCGAGCCCCCGGGAAAACGGTAAAAGGGCATTTTCAGGTTTCTGATATGCTCTACCAGTCCGGGTTTATCATAGTACTTACCCCCGAAAAAAGTATTCAGGTTATAGCCTCCAATGAGGGGGGATATTTTAATCAGGGTGTCGGCGGGGTAAACCCTTATCACCACCTCGGGAATTGTGTCAGGCAACTCTTGTTCAATATAATCCGGGGTCACTGCCTCAACAGCCTGCCAGTAATCGTTAAAGAAGCCGGGTATCTCCTTGTCATTATTCTGTCCCAGAGCGGCGACAACTGTCAGCAGGAATATTCCTGCTGTGGATAGAAATTTCATCATAAAGCTTCTCTATTTTATTCGATTTTAATGGACGACTAGCATCCTTTTCTGTAGCTGCTGGCCTTTACTACTTAAACTGTAAAAATATAATCCTTCCGGCAAAGCTGAAGCATTAAACAGAACTTTATGATTTCCGCGTTCATGGGCTTCGTCGATGAGAACTTTTACACTTTGACCAAGGGCATTAAAAACCTCAATTCTGGCTTGTCCTTTGTCTGCTATCATGTATTCTATCAGGGTTTCATAGTCCACAGGATTTGGTGTGTTTTGAGAGAGAGAAATGTCCCCGGCAGACGCACTTTCAAAAGGATATGTGCCAGTGGAAACACCTTTTATATTCAGCATGATGCTTCTCTCAGGATCCATTTCATACTCCTCAATTCTAATGGTGTCGTCGCTCAAAGAAATTGCAGCAACGCCCTTGTAGTTGGAGGGCAGTTCTGCCAGGAAGGCATAATAGGATTTTAACACGGTCTCATCCACATCAATCTCTTCGTACAATTTCTTTCCGAATATAGTGTCTGTCTCCAGCAATTCGGGCCAGGCCTGGTGAAGACCCGTAGAACCAAATTCCAGGCCTCTTGCAAAAGCAGCTCCGTTCCTCAGGCGCAACCAGAGGTTCAGCCAGGGATATTCGTCAATCGGCCAAAGATAACCCACCATCAGGTTCAGGGATGGATTCACAGCACTTACCCAGGCGTATTCTTTTTTTTCGTCCAGAATGTAGGTCACAACTGCCGAGTTCCAGGAGTGATCGGTGGCCAGGTATCTGAGATCGGTGGCATCTCCATCAACCAACGCGTCCGGCCAGGTGAAAATATCCTCGGTGCCGGGAGGCAGTGGGCCACTTTGTGAAAATCCACTGTCCACCCGGGTGTCCACAATGCATGTTTCATCCAGGAGCGGTGCCCCGATGGTGGGATGCTGAACCAGGTTGAACACCCTGGTACTGTCGGTGTGATTTGAGATCTCTTCAACAATTTTAAATACGGATGATCCGGAACCCTGGTAAATCTTCCGGTTCATGCCCAGTTTTACGATGGGCAGAAGGCAAGACATTTCCACCAGCTTTGTATTTTCATCGGGATTAGATTCACCAAGCAGAGTCCATTTGATTTTTGATGCTTCTCCATGAAAGGGAATGCCCAGGGCCTCATCTTCCGGCGAGGAGGGTCCCCAGTGGTCGAAGCAGATGAAATGCCCGTAATCATGAAGAACATTTACATCATTGGAGTTGAGACTCAGGCTTTTGATAGTCCCGCCATTCAGTGAGATATTCATTTTTGCAATGCCATTATCCATGCTTACCGTTTGGGCAGTGAGCTTTGTGGGGATAATTAGGGCTAAAAGTATGAATAACAGATGTTTGTATATCTTCGTTTTCAATGTTTGATTATTTTTGCAGGACGAATTTTTGAGTCTGAATTCCTTTTTCGCTTTCCAGAACAAGGTAATAGAGCCCCGGACTCATGGCGCTGGCATTCAGACTAAAATGGTGCATCCCTGCATCAGAATACTGATTGTATGGGGTTGAGATGTGTTTTCCGGATACATCGAAGATGTTCACCTCTATCCGGGTGGCATCATTAAGGTGAAAGGAAATCTGAGTAAGGAAACGGAATGGATTTGGATGTATTCCGAGCTTAAAGTCTTCCTGTGGGGCCTTCGATTCATAACCAAGGCCTGTTGTCATCCTCCTGGCTTTGTATAGTTCAGTCCCGGATGTTATAAAGAGATCTGTCCCGCTTACCCCGCCCCAGTTGCAGTTGGAGCACTGCTTACCAAGGAGAATGGTATCCTGGGTAGTCCCATCAGCCTGGAAAATGAAGACGCCTATGGGACCGGCCACATAGAGCCTGCCTTCATCGTCAGTGGTCATCCCGTCTATGTAGCCATTTCCATCGATGGAGGCTATTTGCCTTTTATTTGTGATCACTGTATCGCTAACATCCCAGGCGTAGACTTCCTTATCCCTGGAATCGGAAACATATAGAGTGGATTCATCCCTGGAGAAAGTGATGCCATTTGGTCGCTCAACAGTTTTGTCCAGAAGATAGAGTGCTCCACTCTCACTGATTCGGAAAATCCCGCTGAAATCCAGCTCACGATCCTCTTCCCTGATGCCAATAGGCGGGTCGGTGAAAAAGATAGATCCATCCGATCGGGCTGCAACATCATTTGGGATATTTAGCCTTTTACCCTCGAAATGAGTGACCAGCACCTCAATGGATTGATCGGCTTCCATCCGGGCCATTCTTCGAAACTCCTGCTGGGCCATAATCAATC
>JAOZLK010000216.1 GCA_029934875.1 Bacteroidales bacterium
GCTCACTTGCCAGACCCTGCTTGGGGAGGTACTCCGAAATCACCTCAACTTCAAATTGAGGACCTGCCTCATTGAGCTGAAGCACCATGCCTCCAGCACCATATCCGGCAGTGAGGAATATTTTACCATCAGGCATGCATACGGGTGAAGGAGCCACAGTCTGATGGTTCCAGTCCCCTGTTTCCCAGAGAACCTGTCCGGCCAATTCACCCTCGGCAGCTATTCCGCAGACTCCACCGAAGGCAGAGTACACGTACATCTTTACCCCATTAAATATGTAGGGCATGATGGACGAATGGGACATCAGCCATTTATGGGGATTGGGGGTTTCCCAGAGAATTTCTCCTGTTTCCAGGTCGGCTGCCACCATCAGCGAACTTCCCCCGGTGGCAATGATGGCCAGGTCACCATCGATGAGGGGACACTGACCTGTATTCCACAGGGGAATGTCGGCTTCATAATCCAGGGCCACATTGAGTCCCCACAAAAGCTCACCGTCGGACCTTCTCACACACATTACGTGGGCTTTCGGCCCGATGGTCAGAATGTAATCTTCAGTCACCGCCGGAACCGTTCTTGACATACCATGGTTGCGCTTCAGGTTGATTTTATAACCCCTTCGCCATAGCTCCTCGCCGGTTTCCAGCCTGAAGCAGCGAAGGAGGTCGGCCCTCATCTCCTCATCATGATCAAGCACATATACCAGGCCTTTGTATATGGCGGCGGCGGCATAGCCTTCACCAAGGTCTACCTGCCATTTCTGCCTGGGACCCTCCGCAGGAAATTTATCAATAAGAGCTATTCCGGACCTGCTGATATTATCAAAGTGCTCGCCCCGAAACCTGGGCCAGGTCTCAGTCAAACCGGTGGAAGACCCGGGATCACTATCTGTAGTCAGGACTTCAAAGAAAGCGCCAATCTCAATGTCCGGGATTACTGCCTTTGCCCCCCTGTTATCAAGGCCGGGCTGGGTGCTAACTAATTCAGCCACCGGATCATGTCCCAGCCACCAGGAGAGGGAGATAAGGCCGGCAAGAACCAGGAGCCCGGTGCTGATATTTATAGTCTTAAGTTTCAATATTATTCTGCTATGTTATATACAAACAATACTGTTCCATGCCTTACAAAAAGTTTTTTGTCATAGATCGACATGTGCGCCCAGAAAGGTCCTTCTCCCCCATCGATTTGAAATTCGCTGATCAGCTCAAAACCCTCCGGAGAAGGATTCAGTAGTCCTATATGTCCCTGTTTCTCTTCATAGATATAGAGCAGATCATCGGCAAAGATCACAGAGCCTTTGTTATACCATTCCTCTTCGTACATCACCTTACCCGTTTCCCACTCCTGGCAAACCCAGTTTCCGTTCCCGTTGTTTATCCAGTTGGCTCCATAGATATAGCCATCAAGCAGTACCACTCCTCCATGATGGGTATCCAGGGTGCCATCGCTCCATTTCAGTTCCACTTTTTCCCCGCCCTCAGAGAGCTGCAACATTTGTGCATTCACATCATACCCACTGGTAGTAAAGATCTCTCCATCCTTGTATAAAGGGGTGTTTGTATTATTCCTTCTACCTCTATCGCCCGACTGACCGGCAATAATATCATGACTCCATATGATGGACCCATTGTCAGGATCAACAGCAATCATATCTTTATCGGAAGTGACCAGGATCATTTCCTGGCCCTGGTACTCGATCATTAGCGGAGAAACATAGGATCTGACGCCACCCACACTCTCGCTTTTCCAGATCAGGGATCCGTCCTGCTTATCCAATGCGACAACTGCAGTTTGCTCCCCAATGGGAGATGAGATCACAGCCCGATCGCTTAAGAGCAAAGACTCGGTCATGCCCCAGCGGTGAAATTCAGCTTCAAACTCTTCGTGTGTATTCTCCTCCCAGAGAATTTCTCCGCTTTCGCAGTCCATGCAAACCACTGTACCCAGTCCTCCCATGATGTAGATGCGCCCGTCTTCAATGGTGGGAGTACTCCTGGTTTCTGAAAATGATTGATTCCAGGCCCTTCCAAAGACCGTTTCCCATGCAATATTCCCCTCCAGGTCGAGACGGGTAAGCACATCCAGGGTGTCGCGACGACCGCTGATGTAAACAGCCCCCTCATAAAAAATGGGTGTAGAATAACCATTGCCCAGATCCTCCTTTTGAAGGATCAGCTCCGGCCCCCCTTCGGGCCACGACTTAAGCAAGCCTGTATCCAAATATTTTCCGTCCCGGTTCAATCCCCGCCACTGGCTATCCTGGGCAAGCAAGTCTCCTGCACACAATAGTGGAATTAAAAATCCCACCGACATCAATACCCATCCCCAGTATACTGGTTTCATCCTGATCATTTTTCCTACGCTCCAATTTTATAAGCAATCAAAACCTTTCCGTGTCTTACCAGCAGCATACCATTGTATATCGTTGGCCTGGCCCAGTGGGGACCACTCCCTTCTCGAACCTTGAAGGAAGAGATTACTTCAAAACCATCGGGATCGGCCTTTACAAGGGCCATATTCCCCCGCTTCTCTTCGTAGCAATAAAGCATGCCATCTGCTGAGATAATGGGGCCCTTGTTGAACCAGTGCTCGATCCATACGATCTCACCCGTATCCCAGTTCATACATACCCATTTACCCGAATACCTTTCTGTGAAATTGGAACCGTATAGATAGCCATCCACAAGTACCACCCCGTGGTTCTGGTTGTCGAAAGTCTGATCGACATATTTTTCGCTGACCGATCTCCCGTCGGGAGCAATCTCAAGCATCACCGACTCCTTGTCCCATCCGCTTGTAATCCAGAGGCAACTGTCGCTGTAAGTGGGGGTATTGGCAAGAATGGTTGAGTTTTGCTCTTGCTCATCCAGAGTATTGTAATGATAGGTCCACATAATCTCACCATTTGCCGGATCCACTGAAATCATATGGGTCCTTGTGGCAGTGATGATATACTTCTGGCCACAATGATCGATCAGTAAGGGAGAAAGGTTGGAACGCTGGGCTCCAAGTGACTCGGATTTCCACACCAGCTCCCCACTCATCTTGTCCAGGGCGAGTACCGTGGTACTTTCACCTCCGGGTGTTACGATTAACTTATCATCCACCAGCAGGATTGACTCAGAAACCCCGAATATATCCCAATGGCTGTCGTATTCTTCATGGATATCCACCTTCCATAGCACCTCTCCGGAGCTGGCGTTAAAACAGACCAGCATATCCATGCCGGTAAGCACATAGACCCTGTCGCCATCCACTGTGGGTGTGCAGCGCGAATCGGGAAAGGACTGGTTCCATGCCGGGCCAATTGCTTTCTGCCAGAGCATATTTCCCTCCAGATCCAGGGCCGTAAGGTACTCAGTACTATCCTTAAGACCGGTTAGGTAAATCATATCTTCAGTGGCCACGGCCGATGAGTGGCCCTTTCCAGGTTCTTCTGCAACAAAGAGCAGCTCGGGACCCTCCTCGGGCCATTCCTGTAATAGCTTTACATCCGGGTATATTCCATCCCGGCCGGGTCCCATCCACTGTGCATCCTGCGCCGACACCATCTGCGAAACCGACAAAATCAATACCGCCGTTAAAATCAATCTTATCATTGACCCAACTATTTTATTTTGTATGCAATAAGCGCACTTCCGTGCCTCAAATAGAGTACACCCTCATGAATGACTGGATGCGCCCAGTGCTGTTCAGAGCCCTTCGTAACCTTTGTTTTGCTGACCACCTTAAATCCGGTTGGATCAGCTTTTACCAGGGCCAGCTCTCCCCTGTCGGTATAACAGTAAAGCATTCCATCGGCAAAGATTACCACTCCTTTACCCAGCTCGGACGACACATACATCTCCTTTCCGCTCTCCCACTCAATACAACGCCATTCCCTTGCCTTATCACCCGACATGTAGATGTATCCGTCCACAACAACGGCTCCCCCCATACGGGAATCAAGTTTTTGATTGAACCATGTTTGGGAAACTGTGGAAGCATCCTCGCTCAGCTTCAGCATGCCGCCTCCTTTTCCGTAACCGCTAAAATAGAAGATTGAACTATTATAATAAACCGGAGTATTGGCATGAACGCTATATTTATTGGGATGTTCATGGCTCCATAGCAAGATCCCGGTCCCAGCATCCAGCCCTATCAGATGGGAGGCTGTATGGGTAACAAGGATCTTACGGCCATTGTGTTCGATCAGCAAGGGTGTACAGTACGCTGAAAGCTCTCCCTTTGCTTTACTGGTCCATATCAGATTGCCGGTATGCCTGTTCAGGGCAATTATGTTATTCTGCTTTCCTCCAGGCGTGAGGTATATAATATCCCCATTAATCACAGGGGTCTCATTCACTCCCCAGGTGATATTGGAGCCATCAAAGTCTTTGAAAAGATCCTTGCTCCAGAGCATAGACCCATCACTATTATGAAAACAGTACAAGCTTCCTGCTCCTGACTCCAGGTAAATCTTCTCCCCCACAAGCACAGGGGTACCCCTGGTCCCGGTATAACTGGAAGAGAATTCAGGTCCATATTCCTTTTTCCAAACCAGATTCCCATCCGCTTCAAATTTATAGAGCACTCCGGTCTCCTCAAGCATTCCACTTGTATAGAGAAAGCCACCACTCACCGCAACCGAGGAGTGTCCCTTACCGAGTTCCTTAAAAGACCAGAGCTCCTCGGGTCCGCCCCGGGGCCAGCTTTTCATTAAGCCCGATTCATTGTAGATACCATTACCTGATGCTCCTCGCCAGCGTGTTGGCTCCTGGGAAAACCCGGCCGTAAGCATGGCAAACAAAACTAAAAATGTTAGCAATCGATTCATTCCCAAAAATAGCCATAATCAGCCTCTTTAAGTGCCCCTTAGCAGGCTCTCTATGTTATTCAGAATGAATCTAAACGCAGCCAAATCCAAGGCCTAAACTGCTCTTTTTTAGATAGTTAAATTTTCCTCACTTTTACTCTACTGTAGGCTTGAGATTATGATTACATGCATAACTTGCATAATAAGCTTAAATTATTATAAATTTGAAGTCTAAACATTTTCCCTAATAACCCGAACTATTCCCTATAGAAATTTATTATTTACTAAATGACGAAAAAGGCACATTACGCTGTTGTCGCAGGTGAACTAGCCCCCGGTTCGAAGATCCCCGACAAGCAGCTTACAAAAATCCCCGATCTGATCAGGGCGTCATTTCAGACTGTAAACAGACTGGTGGAGGGAAAGGGCAAACTCAGTTACGAGATTATCCGAATGGATGAATTTCTTGCTATGTCCGAATCTCCTCTTCACTGCCTCCGATCGGTAATCATGCTTTTCAGTGCTTTCAGGTTTCTGTCCTACAAAGAGCTAAACGAAAGACTCGATCTTAAGATTTCCATAGGGACCGGCCCTGTAGAATTCGCCCGCGATCATCTGAGGGAATCGGACGGCACTGCATTCAGGGCTGCCACAGAAGCGAACAGGAGTATGAAGCGTAAACAACGCATCCAGATTATCACACCCTATGATGATCTCAATGCAGAGTTCCAGCTCAGCTGTAGTTTCATGGACATCCTGATTCATGACTGGTCAGATGAGCAGGCCGAGGCAATGTTCCTGAATTTAACCGGGAAAAACCAGATGGAGATCAGCCAGATGCTGAATATATCACAGCCAGCAGTCAACCGCAGGCTGAAAGCTGCCCATTTTGATACGATCCATAAATTCATTAATCGCTACGAACAAATCATTAAAACCTCAGATTCCTGATGAAAGTTGCCCACTGGATCGTTCTTAGCCTGACCATGGCATTTGCCATCTGGTTTGTGTACCGGACACGGGATGCTGAACCCAGGAAGGAAAGCTCCATCGACCTGAACTGGCACTTCATACAGGACGATCCTGAAGGTGCTGCTCTGCCTGGCTATGATGATTCCCAGTGGCGCTATGTAAGCGTTCCGCATGACTGGATGATTGAACAGCCTGTGAACAAGGCAAATCCATCGGGAACTGCCGGGGGCTACTATCCGGGGGGAATAGGATGGTACAGAAAAAGTCTCGATTTGAGTTCCTACGAGGAAAACAAGCAGTTCTACCTCTTGTTTGAAGGGGTCTATCGAAATGCGGATGTGTACTTCAATGGAACCCACCTTGGAAAGCATGAATATGGCTACACCAGTTTCTATTACGACATTTCAGAATTTGTCAGGAAAGATACCGTGAACATCATTGCAGTCCGCACCGATTGCAGTAAAATGCCTTCTGACCGCTGGTATTCCGGGGCTGGTATTTTCAGGCCGGTCAGGCTTATTGCCACCTCCTCTCTGCATATCCCTCCCTGGGGGAATTGGGTAAGCTCCACCCTTGACAGTACCGGGAAAGCCGTATTAAATGTATCCACAGAGATTAAGAACGAGGGGCGAAAATCGCGTAGATATGAAATACGTTACGATATTGTCGGACCCCGCGGAAAGCTTGTGGCAGAGGCCCAAAGCACCAGTTATATTGAAGGAAGGGAAGCGGATACCACACGGCAACAATTCGTGATTGAAGATCCGGACCTGTGGTCGCCCGAGTCGCCCCAAATGTACAGGGTAAACTGTTACCTGATGGACGGAAACAAGCAAATTGATTACGTCCGGACCGGTCATGGAATACGCTCGGCCAACTTTGATCCCAATCTTGGCTTCATCCTGAATGGTGAAAAAAAGATCCTGAAGGGGGTATGCCTTCACCACGACGGAGGAGAGCTGGGTGCTGCTGTTCCACTGGAAAGCTGGAGAAGGAGACTTCTTATTCTTAAGGAACTGGGAGTGAATGCCCTCAGACTGGCTCACAATCCGCACGCTCCGGGAATGCTTGATTTATGCGATGAACTGGGTTTCATGGTAATTAATGAGATGTATGATAAATGGGAAGATTCCTGGTGGAAAGGGGAGGTCAATACGGACATGACCAATCACTGGGAAAGTGACCTTGCCGATTTTGTACGCCGCGATCGCAATCACCCATCTGTTATTCTCTGGAGCGTGGGAAACGAGACCGTTGAGCAGCTAAACGATCCTGAAAGAGGTGTGGCGATTTACTCCAGCCTGACAGAGCTGGTCAGATCCATCGATCCTACCAGGGAAGTTAGCTGCGGATTGCATCCCGGAAAGGTCGAGCAAGGACACGAGGTTCCATCAAGCCTGATGCATGTATCCAGGGTGGTCTCCTACAACTATCGGAGCGACTCCTTTCCAAGCTGGCATGCACAGTATCCCGACATGGTTTTCCTTGCCTCTGAGACAAAGGCCTATGCAAATAACATCCCGGAAGATTACAGGGATCTTGACTACTCATTAAACTCCTGGAACAA
>JAOZLK010000217.1 GCA_029934875.1 Bacteroidales bacterium
AATATGATGAGGATGGTGTGCGACAGCAGCTTCATCCTTGACCAGGAGTCGAGGCACGATACCAAGATCGACGAACTGATGAGTATTATTCAGGAGGTCATCAGTGAAGGGGACGAAAAGCTGGTGGTGTTCAGCCAGTGGGAACGGATGACCCGCATTGTGGCCATGGAACTGGACAAGCAGGGAATTGGGTATAAGTACCTGCACGGCGGCGTTCCGAGTAAAAAGAGGGAGGAACTCTTTACCGGATTCAACAGGGATCCGGAAATCCGGGTCTTCCTCTCAACCGATGCCGGCGGAACCGGTTTGAACCTGCAGTCGGCCTCCTTTATGGTGAACCTGGATATTCCCTGGAATCCTGCCGTTCTTGAACAACGTATCGGAAGGATACACCGGATGGGGCAGAAAAAGAAGGTATCGGTGATCAATATGGTTTCTGCAGGTACCATAGAACACCGGATGACCGAGGTCCTGAAATTCAAATCCGCACTGGCCGAGGGTATACTGGATCAGGGGGAAGATGTGATTTTTATGGAAGAGAGCAAGTTCAAAAAACTGATGGATACCGTGGAGCGGATGGTGCCTGAACGACCGGCTGAAGAGATAGTCTCTGTGGCTAATGAGGATGAATTGATCACCGAGAGAAAGGACCAGAAAGGGATACTGGAGCCGGTGTTAAGCTCTGATGAAATCGGACCCGAATCTCTGTCTCTGTTTGATGAAGGTGAGGACGAGGCTGTTACAGACACATCCTCAGCTACGCCAGAGCGCGAAGTAGCTTCTTCGGAGACCAGTCCTGAGCAACTGATTCAAAACGGGATCAGCTTTATATCGGATCTGGCAAAGACATTCAGCGACCCGGAGGCTAGCAGAAAACTGGTGTCAAGCATTGTTAAAAAAGATGAAAGCGATGGTAAGACCTACCTGAAGATACCGGTGGAAAGCGAAAAGACCGTGGAGAACGTGCTCAACTTAATAGGGAGCCTGGTGAAGAACATGCAAAACTAGAAGCGGAATTGGTGTTTTTTTCGTGCTTAGTGTCGACATCCCTATGAAAGAAATCGAAGCTAATAATAAGAGCCTGAGAATCTCAGGGTTTTAGCATATCAAAAGAGGAAACAGTACTTGAAAAATCCATACCTTTGTTCTATCAACTTTCAAATCAGTGAATAAAGGTATCCGAAATATAAAAGAGTCCTTGCTTGGGGAACTGATGGACATGCAGGTATTCTGGTCCTATAAGAAACCAGATCTCAACGCCTTATCCGATGATATGCTGATCGAAAAGGTGCTGCTTCATTCAGATCTGGACAGTATTTATAAACTTTTTGACATTTTCCCGGAGAACCATATTCGCAGGATATGGGAACAAAGCCTGCTTCCCGACGAGCGTATGCATTCTACAAATCTCCTCTTTGCATTCCTGTTATTCCGGATAAAAGATCCCCGGGGATTCATCAAATCAAAGATCAGGGAGCATTATAAGAAACTTTCAGCCTGATGAAGGGGCTAAGCAAGCATACGGTTCCTGTTTTTGATTTCATCAAACCCTAAGTTTGATAAGGTCAGGCCAGCGGATTTGCTGTCGCTCGGTGCGATGAAACTGGAGGTAATGTCCCGAAGAAATATTTTCCGGGACTATTATGATGTCTATGCTATTCTCAGCGAGGGGATATCTCTGAAAAAGATGGTTGAACTCCTTGTGAAACCGAATCAGGATTCCTCTTTTTTCTGAAGATGGGCATAAACCATGCGCAACACGCCATGGCTGTACTTGCCATTTTGCGAACGGTGTAAGACACTGAGGGAGTCAGATGATTTTTTCAGAATAGCAGCTATCTCCTGCACCTGGTCTTCACTGAGTACGCTGAGGATGTCCATCGTTCCGTCTCCGATGCCTCTTGCCGCATGGGCCTCGATGGTGGATGTCGCCAATTTTCGTGTTTTGGCAATCTCTTTGATCGATTTCCCCTCTTTGATCAGGGCATAGGTGATCCTGTAAGTTTCTCCTGTTTCAAGTTTCGCACCCTTCTTGCGTTTTCGGCCGCTTTTTCCTGAAGCGAACTTAGGATTATCTTCAGCAGCTTTCTGTGCCAGCTCCCAGAGCTCACTCCTGCGTGCGATCAGCTCACTGTGGTTTGTGTCTGATTTATGGATGCTCCGATCCGATATGATGCTGTCGGCTATGTGTGCAGCCTCTTCCATTCTCGCCATGGCAATCATGATCTGCTGATCAATTTCACTCAATGCGTTTCGATAAGTTTTGGTACGGGTAAGACGCTCCACTTCTGCCAGGTGGATCAGGACCTGCTTCAGGTTTTCCTCCATAAAGGTGCCAAAGTAGACACTCCCTTTGGTAATGCGTTCAAGCAATACAACCCTCTTATCCTCCCTAATCAGGCTTTGCAATTGTCTGCGGAAGGTAAGGGTATTCTTCTCTTCATCCCTGAGGCGTTTCAGCAGATAAGCCATGGCTTTTTGCATTGTTTCATCCGCAAACTCCATTTTATCCGCTTTGAAGTTTTGCAGATTCTCCAACTGACGGATGAGAAGTGAGAAGTCGTAAGTAGCCGTCAGCATCTGTTTCAGGAAGATCTGCTGCTTCTCATGCAGCATTTCCTGAAGTGGCGCCTGTTGCTCCATATTGCCGGAGAATGCCAGTACATCACTGTCGGTCGAAATAGATGAAGTGTTGATCCTGGTCCGGAGAATTAAACCGTCCAGACTCTGCAGGCGGCTTAAGGCAACATAAACCTGTCCGGGTGAAAAGGCCTGGCCCACATCAATAATCGCTTTCTCAAAAGTCAGGCCCTGACTTTTATGCACAGTGACGGCCCAGGCCAGCTTCACGGGATATTGCTCAAAACTGCCAGTCACCTCTTCGTCCACCTCCTTGCTCTCTTCGTTGAGGGTATACTTCTTATTATCCCATTTTTCTTTCTTAAGCGTATATGCTTGCCTGCTTCCTGACATTTGCACCACCACTTCATCACCCACAATGCGATCAACCCGTGCCAGTTTACCATTCACATAGCTTTTCTCTTCGCTGGAGTCATTCCTGATAAACATTACCTGGGCACCTTCTTTCAATTCGATTTGCAGGGGGAGGGGGTAAAGCTTTTCCGGGAAATCTCCGGTGATGTCGGCCTCAAAAAAGGAAGAGGGAGTTGTTAGGGCATTCAGCCTTTTGCGGTTAATGCCATCGGCAATATGGTTATGTGTGGCAAGGGTAATGATGTCCTGCTTGCTTTCAATCTGCTCCTCACTACAGTAGTGGCTGTTGAGTGTTGCAATATCCTCTGTGGTACTCATGTTGTTACGCAGGCGATTCAGGATTTGAATGAAGTGATCATCGCTCTGCCGGAAGATCCTGTCCAGTTCAATGTAAACCATCTTTTCTTCCTTAAAGGCAAGGGCCTCGAAAAAATGCATGCTCCTGTAATAGTTTTGCAGCACCTGCCACTCCCGGTCATTAACGATGGGAGGAAGTTGGTGCAGATCACCGATCATAAGCACTTGCGCACCACCAAAACTTTTGGAAAAGTCACCTTTTGCACTCCTCATCCGGAAGTCGATGGCATCCAGAATATCTGCCCGCAGCATGCTGACTTCATCAATAATAAGCAAATCTGTGGCCCGAAGCACTTTTCTGCGCAGGCTGTTCAGGGTGTGCTGTCTTGTGAGTGTGTGTTTTGTGTAGAAGTAAGCTGCATTACTGAAATTGCCGGCCGGTTCCCTTTCCGGAATGAAGCTGCCGAAAGGGAGCAGGAACTGCGAGTGGATGGTAACCCCCTCTGCATTCAGTGCAGCAATGCCTGTGGGTGCTACAACGAGGTGACTTTTATGCGTTTCAGAAGCAAGCTTTCTCAAAAAGGTGGTTTTCCCGGTTCCGGCCTTTCCCGTTAAGAAGAGATGACTGTTTGTGCTGCTGATAAAACGGGCAGCCGTCTCCAGCTTGTCTGTTTGTTGAAGGTGCATATGCAAAAGTAGTATTGTTTTTTTATCTTCATACCAGGAAGATAAATCGATAGTTGCTTATGAAAACTTATGATGAACTCAGGGCTATTTGCAAACGAAACAGCCGGATATCGGAAAGGGTGGTCGACGATTTTTTAATCTCATATGCGGCCGGACACCAGGGCCTGGAGAAGAAAATGGAACGGGAGTTTGACCGTTTTCGCCATGTGGGCAAACAAATGGGCAAAGAGAACATCAACATGCTGAAGACCCAGTACCTTGCTCACAAAGTCTTCAGGCAGGAAGGACTGCTTGGAAAGTTCCTGAAGCATCCTGCCCTGGACCGTTTTAAAGGGGAGGAGCGCGATTACCTTGCTCAGGCACTGAAACTGCCCTGGCGTTTTTGCTTCAGCGTGATCGTGGATGAGCCTGCAAGCGATTTTTACGTCATGGAGGATGTGTTTTCCGGAAAGAAATACCTGCTTTTTTCGCCCGGGGTAAGCGATATCAGGGATAAGGCCAGCCCGGTTCTCTGGTTTAACCTCATTGGATTCAACGGTTTCTGCTGGCAGAGCTATGGTCCGGTGGTGTACTACCTGAGTTTTGAAGCGGCCGACATCTGGTTCTATGCCACCGAGCTCAATCCCGATCTGGAGGAATTCCGGGAGGTGGCGGCCGATGTGGAACGGGATCCGCTGCCTTATATGATGCTGATATCGGGTGCAAGCATGCCACAGACTTACCATAAAGAGGACCAGCTTTTATACCTGCTGTCCGAATTTGACCTGGATAGCCTGGATACAGCCTCACTGAAAAAGAGATTCAGGACCGAGTACGAAAAAGGAGTTTACCGGATTACCCATAAACAGAGCGGGGAGCACCCGCACTTTGCCCAGGCCTATTTCGACGAGAAAAAGCACCTTCTTCTGATAACAGCCATGACTCGAAGAGGTTTTGAAGTCCTCATAAAGGCCTTCAATGCTTTTGGCCATGATTATCCGGTGGAGCCCTATCTCAGTGTCAACATGACCATGGTAAGCACTGCTGCCATGATCCTGAAAAAGAAGGTGGTGCTGAACGAGTACCTCGACCTGTTTAAGTTGGAAGCAGATCCCGGGAAGGAAAAGGTTCTGGGAGATATCAATGCCTTTATTGCCCTGGTGCTACCCGATATCAATGCGGGGATTACACCCGATATTGAAGAGGCGGCACGGAAGGCCGGGGTGGATATCGAGACCGCACACAGTGTGATGGAAGCGGTACTGGGCAGCAAGGAAAGACTCCCCAATTTAGCTAAGGGCAGACCATCGTCGGGCAGACCAGCATCGGGCAGACCAGCGTCGGGCAAACCTGCTCCGGGCAAACCTGCGCCCGGCAGGCCTGCGCCTGGCAAAAAGGCCTCCCCCAAAAAACGAAAGGCGCTTACTAGAACCTTGCCAGTCCAGGCCAGGGAGGGGATCCGCTTGCTGAGTTCCGACGATAAGCTTCTGTTTAACCTGCACCTGTATATGATGGCCGGTAAAATCAGAAGGGATGCGCCCTGGGAGTACCTCTACGAGGATGAAGTATTTGGAGTGCAGGTGCCCGGAACTGACCGCGTCTATTTTGTCAGCGTAATGGGATCCGACGGGGAATTTCCGGCCCTGGCCTTTTATAAGGGTTACGAAGGGCTGGCCGACTTTCTGGAATTTCGGGACCAGGTTGAGATTATGACCCAGGATGCTTACTCTTCTGAAAGCATGCAGCGGGCTTCCACAATGATCGGGGGAATAATGACCATTCCGCACCTGATGCTCTCTTTTACCAACCGGGAGAGACTGGATAAGGACAACCTGTCGGCGATAAAGAAATCGGGTGCCTCCTTCCGGGGAAAGGGAAACTGGCCTGAGATCGGGGAAATTGTTCCGGGTTACGTACCCGTGTACCCTGGCAGGGAAAGCCTGGTGGAGCTTTTCCTGGTGATGCAGCAGGTTCTTGCCGTATTTGAAAAGATGGAGGAGGATGACGGGTCCCTGTTGCGGATCGACGGCCCGGAGGATACCTACCTGGTCAGGGTCCCTAGCGGGAAAGGACCCAAATTCAGATGGAAGGACCACTACCTGCTGATTGATCCCGAGTGGGGCGAGACCTCCTATTCGGTGATCACAAGCAAGGCTGACAGTGTTGCCCTTTCCCGCCTTCCCGTAGCTAGCCAGGAGCTGCAGCTCGATCTTTTCATGTTGCCCGGTCCGGTCAGAGAGAAGGGAAGCCCTGATTATTTCCCCTTCGTGTTGCTCCTGCTCGATAAGCTCAACGACAAGATCATCTCCAGCTCGATACTGCCTCCGCATCCCGACCTCACCTCGCTTTACGAATCGGTCCCGCAAAAGGTGCTTGAGGAGCTGATAAAAACAGGTCACAGGCCAGCGAAGATAGAGATCCGTTCCAACCTGCTTCTCTCCCTCCTGGAGGAGACACTGGAAGGTGCCGACTGCCGGGTGGTTTGGGAGGACCAGATGCCGGAAATGGATGATGCTATCGCTTCCCTGATTTCCCATCTGACCTGAATGTGGGGCACCCCGATCAAAACTGGCAGTAGTTCACCCACTCTCACAGGAGCGAATGCCAGGATGAAGTGAAATCTGACAATCTAACAAATGCCAGTAAATTTGGTTTATTGGCAAATGTTAGATATGTTTGTTTCAGATAATAGCAATTGTGGCAAATAGTGATCAGATAATAAGTAGAATCAAGGATGCTTCGGGGGGCAATTCTATTATTTCTCGTGATGCACTAACTTCAGTATTCCAGGATATTAGTCCTAATATCAGTGATACTGCTGTAAGGAATCGGATTTTCAATTATATAAGACGGGGAATACTTGCTCAGGTAACAAATGGGCATTTCACGCTTGATGTCAAGGCAAATTGGAATCCTGTGTCAAGTGATGGCTTAAATGCTGCATGGAAAGTATTATCTGGAGATTACAGGGAAAATCATTTTTGTTTATGGTCCACGAAGTGGATCAATGAGTTTATAAATCTTCAGGCTTTTAATGAGGTGTTATTCATTGAGGCAGAGCATATTGTTGCACAATCAGTATATTTCAAGCTTGCAGAAAAATATAATGGTGTATTCTTTTCGCCTGGTGAAAAGGAAATCGACTTCTATATTGCAGGTAAACAAAAATCATATGTTATCCGTCCACTAATTACTCGGGCTCCGTTGATCAATCCTGTACCTTTCACGCTTACTGGAAAAAAGAGGCCGGTTCCTGAAAGGAGACTCCCTATTCCTCGGATAGAAAAGCTTTTAACCGATGTCTACTATGATAAAAATTTACTATCTGCCTGGAAATATGAAGAGGAAAAAATATGGCAGGATGCCTATAGCAT
>JAOZLK010000218.1 GCA_029934875.1 Bacteroidales bacterium
TGCCAGGATGGATGCCGATGATGTAGCCCGACCTGAAAGGCTGGGCTTGCAGGTTGATTTTTTAAATCAAAATCCTGCTTATGGTGCGGTGGCCGGCCTGGTGAAACATGTGGGAGATCCTGAAACAAGCGGGGGATTCAAACGATTTGTGGAGTGGAACAATTCTGTGGCTTCCTACGAGGAAATCTACAACAGGCGCTTTATTGAAGCCCCCATCGTCAATCCCACTGCTATGTGGAGGAGGCAGACAATGGACCGCTTTGGGCCTTACCGTTCGGGCGATTTTCCTGAAGATTATGAGATGTGGCTGAGGTGGCTTGACAGGGGGGTAAAGATTGCCAAAGTACCACGAGTTGTGCTGGACTGGTATGATTCTGAGGAAAGGCTTACGCGAACAGATCCGATATACAGCGACAGGGCATTCTACGAGATTAAAAGCCGCTACCTGGCTAAATGGCTTTCGGAACACAATGCTTATCATCCGGGGGTATGGATCTGGGGTGCCAGCCGGATATCGCGTCGCAGGGCAAAAATACTGGAAGAGAAGGGGGTCAGGATCGATGCCTTTATCGATACCAAGAAGAGTCGACAGCTGGATCGCAAGCTGATCTATTATGAAGATCTGCCTCCTGCGGGAAAGGGCTTTATTCTCACCTATATCCGGCAAATGAACAACCGTGAAAAAATCCAGACTTTCCTGGAGGCGAGGGGATATGTGGAAGGGAAGGACTACCTGCTGGTTTCCTGATTATATTATTTTTGTACACATATCTCTCAGCAATGACAATTATAAAACTTCAACTCCTATGTGCAGTATTTATTTTTTCGCTGTTCGGAAAGCTGATCCAGGCTCAGAACCTGGATTCCCTCTTGCAAAATAAGCGGGTTTATGCTACCCTGAGTATTGGAGAGCTGCCATTCCCGAAGATAGATGGTGAACTGGATGATGAGATATGGAGCCTGGGGGAATGGCAGGGAGATTTTACCCAGCAACAGCCGGTAGGAGGGGTCCCCGGGAGTGAAAATACCTATATAAAAGTACTGTATGATCACTCAAGCCTTTTCGTTGCAATCATTTGCCAGGATTCAGAGCCGGATTTAATCAGGGATATTTTCGACAGGCGGGATGCCCTGAGCGGTGATATGGCTGGCATTGCACTGGATTCTTATATGGATAACAGGACTGCTTTTGAGTTCAATCTGAGTGCAGCAGGTCAGAAGATGGACCTGAAGCATTTAGGCGACTACCAGTGGGATTTTAACTGGAACGCTGTATGGGACGGAGCAACTTCTATGTGTGATAGTGGGTGGGTCGCTGAGATGAAGATTCCCTTTAGCCAGCTCAGATATACTAATAAAGAGGAGCATATTTGGGGAATGCATGTCTGGAGATGGATTTCCAGGAAGGCTGAGGAGGACCAGTGGCAATATATTCCTCTTCAGGCACCGGCCATGGTCTATCTTTTTGGTGAGCTACAGGGTGTGGAACAAATCCGCGGCTCCCGCCAGGTGGAGTTTTTACCCTATGTTTCAGCAAGCCTGGAATACACTGGAGAGGTGGAAGGCGAACCAAGCTTCAGGCCCAATGCAGGAATTGATGCAAAGGTCGGTATTAGCAGCGACTATACCCTAGATCTTACGATCAATCCCGATTATGGGCAGGTGGAGGCCGATCCTTCAGTTTTGAACCTCACTGCATTTGAAACTTTTTACCAGGAGAAGCGCCCCTTCTTCATGGAAGGAAACGATATTTTTGATTTTGAACTGGATGGGGATATTCCTTACTATTCAAGGCGCATAGGTAGTGCTCCAAATTTCCCAGGTAAGGTGAATTCATGGAATATCTCTGAAATTCCCAGGAATACAACCATACTGGGAGCTGCTAAACTAACCGGAAAGAGTAGCAAGGGCCTTTCTGTTGGAGTTGTAAACGGATTAACTGCAGGGGAATATGCCCTGGCTACCTCCGGTGAAGGTGAGGAGAAGGAGATACAGGTTTTACCCATGAGCAATTATTTCTCTTCACGTGTGAAGAAGGAATTCAATGAAGGGAATACCATTGTTGGGGGAGTGTTTTCCCTTGTAAACCGGTTTACGTCCGATTCTGTCCTGACCCAGATCTTACCCTCCTCTGCTGTCAGCGGAGGATTGGACCTGCTTCACTACTGGAAGAACAAGAACTATTATTTTCAGGTGAAATCCATAGGCAGTCAGCTTCGGGGCAGTCAGGCAGCCATCCTTAAAACTCAGCTCTCACCCATACAACTGTTCCAGAGGCCCGATGCTGATTATCTTTCTGTGGACACTACCCTGGAGCAGCTGGGAGGACATGGCGGGCTGGTGCAAATTGGTAAGAAGGGGGGGCGTTTCAATTTTGATCTGCTTGCACAGTACCGTAATCCGGGACTGAATTTGAATGATATGGGTTTCATCAGGCAGGCCGATTTTCTTGGACAGGGGCTTGATCTGACCTACAAAATGAATGAACCCGGCAAATGGATCAGGAATTATGAAATCGTGCTGAGCCAGAAAGCACAATGGAGTTTTGGAGGGGAGAACACCCTCAATTCAGTGGGTATATTTTTCACCTTGAAGAGCAATAAGCTCTGGACTTATATGGCAACCTACAGTTATGAATCTACCCATATTAACACCCGCGATCTGAGGGGTGGCCCCGGGCTAAGGATTGACGGAGAGCACCTGTCAGGGATATACCTGTCGACCAATAAGGCAAAAGATCTGTCTGCGAATGCAGGATTTCATTATAATACATTTGCGAATGCATATTCTCACCAGGAAGTTTTGCATGCAAGTATAACCTGGCTCCCGGTACGGAAAGTGAAATTAAGCGGGCGGGCGGTGATGAATTCCAGGAAGTATCACCAGCAATATGTGGCGTCCTTACATGGTGTAGAAGAGAATCTCTATGTGGTGGGTCACATTGATCAAAACACTTTCTCTTTTACCTTAAGGGCTGAATTGTTTCTCTCACCTGAGTTGTCATTGCAGTACTATGGGAGTCCATATTACTCAGTTGGTAAATATGACCAATTCAGCCAGGTTAATCAGGCGGGATCAAAGGATATTTCCCAACGACTCCAAAGTCTGGATGTTGTTTACGATGACCCCACCAACACTTACTCCTTTGATCACAACGGAGAATCATGGAGTTTTAATAATCCCGACTTTAGCTTTATGGAGTTCCGGTCCAACCTGGTGTTCCGCTGGGAATATAAGCTTGGCTCGACCCTTTATTTTGTTTGGGCCCATGACAGATCTGGATGGGAGAGCCTCTACAATCCAATTACTGAAATTACGGATGAACTATTTGGAATTAAGGGGAATAATGTCTTTATGTTCAAATTGAATTTCTGGTTCTCTGTTTAGTGAATTATTTGTTATTTTAGATCAATCCAAAAACCCAATCCAAAAACCCAATCCATGAAACGCAGATCATTTATCAAAAGCAGTTTTGCTGCCTCTGCTGCCCTGGCTTCCGGAGGTCTTGTCCATGCCTCTGCAAGCCCGAATCAGGTGGCAAAGTTAGAGAAGAATAATTTCAAATTGAAATATGCCCCACACTTTGGTATGTTTAAGCATAATGCAGGAGATGACCTTCTGGACCAGCTACAGTTTATGGCTGATGCCGGGTTTACAGCCATGGAGGACAATGGGATGAAGAGCAGGGAAATCTCCATGCAGGAAAAAATAGCCAGTAAGATGGCCAAGCTGGGAATGGAAATGGGTGTTTTTGTGGCCCATACCATATACTGGAAGGAGCCCAGCCTGACCAGCGGTAATCAGGAAAAACTGGACCTCTTCCTCAAGGAGGTTAAGGAATCGGTTGATGTGGCCAAACGGGTCAATGCAAAATGGATGACTGTTGTCCCGGGATTTGTCACCCTGCGAAAGGATATGGGATATCAGACAGCCAATGTGGTAAATGCCCTCAGGCGCGCCAGTGAAATTCTGGAGCCCCACGACCTGACAATGGTACTGGAACCTTTGAATTTCAGGGATCACCCTGGCCTCTTCCTGAATAAGATTGCCCAGGGTTTTGAGGTTTGTAAGGCTGTGAACAGTCCGGCCTGTAAGATTCTTGATGATCTGTACCACCAGCAAATCCATGAAGGGAACCTGATTCCCAATATCGACCTGGCCTGGGATGAAATCGGGTACTTCCAGGTTGGTGATAATCCTGGCCGTAAGGAACCTACCACGGGAGAGATTAACTACCCCAATGTGTTCAAGCATATCCATGAGAAGGGCTATACCGGCATTGTTGGAATGGAACACGGAAACTCCAAACCGGGCAAAGAGGGAGAGTTGGCTGTTATACAAGCCTATGCCAGCGTGGATCAGTTCTAAAATGTGTCAAAGGAATATTTTACCAAGGGACATTCCTTGCCAAAAGGAATATTCTCTCACAGCGTGCTTATCCCCTTCGGGGACAATGCCAGGCTGTATCGCGAACAATCCTTTTGGTAGTTTAGTGTTAAATTATTCAGCCGCTGATCCGGCGATTGGAATGACCGCCTTAAAGTCTACCGGGCCAAGGGCCAACTCTCCTTTGGGTCCGAGAACCAGGTCAGAGCCCATCATCTCTTCCCATGTTACTTTTTTACCGGTGTAGGCCGACTCGCGTCCCATGATTGCGGTAAGTACCGATTTGGCAGTTTCCTCGGCTTCAACAATCTGATTGCCGGTACGAATGGCAGTAACAAGGTCGATGTGTTCCTGTACATAGGGACTGTTCATGGTGGATTCACCTGCTTCGTCGACGGGTGCAATGTATTCATAAAGCATATTCCCTTCAGCATCCCAAATGGCACTTTTACCATTGGTATAGCCTTTGGTGCCCCGGATAAATTCACTTACACTGGTAGCACAGTCGTTGATCTGGCGGCACATGCTGTTCATATGGACGCTTTTGTCATAGATAAAGTCTACACTGAAGTTGTCGTAGCAGTCGCCCGTTGGCCTTCTCAACCTGGATCCCATCCCAACGGCCTCCAGGGGATGGCTGCCAACAAACCAGTTACTCACATCGATGTTGTGAACATGCTGCTCCACAATATGGTCGCCCGATAACCAGGTCCAGTTTACCCAGTCCCTGAGCATAAACTCCATTTCGGTCCATCCGGCCTGCTTTTCGCGATGCCACAACTTGTTCTGGTTCCAGTACACATTGGTGGCGACTATATCTCCCATCATACCGGCCTTAACCCTGGCCAGAACGTTGTTGTAGTTCCAGGAGTGCCTGCGCTGAGTTCCTGTTACAACACACAGGCCTGCTGCTTCGGCTTGCTTGGAGGCCGCCATAACTGCACGGGCTCCTACCGGGTCAACAGCTACAGGTTTCTCCATGAATACATGTTTGCGCGCTGCCACACAGGCCTGGAAATGTTCTGGTCTGAAAAAGGGGGGTGTTGCCAGGATGACCAGGTCAAGGTCAACTTCCAGGAGCCTTTTATATGCATCAAAACCGGTGAAACAGTTTGCATCCGGAAGCTCAACACCCTTCTCATCTTTAAGCTTTGTCCGGATTCCATCGATTCTGTCCTGGAAGACATCAGCAATGGCAACGATGCTCAGCTTAGGACCTGCATCCAAAAAGTTGATGGCTGCTCCGGAACCACGTCCACCGCATCCAACAACACCAGCCCGGATGGGCTGTCCATCTACTGCAGTTTTGAGAATCTCGGGTACCGTTACAGCACCGACACTTTCTCCCGTGGTACAGGATTTAACAATTTGGGAGGCACCGATTACTCCGAGGGCACCAATTGCGGATTTTTCGAGAAAATTACGCCTGCTGGTTTTGTTGGAAGGTTTCATATGTCTTTAGTTATAAGTTGAATTTGGATGAGACAATGTAAGAATTATTCTGATAATTCTGGTTCAGTGCTTTCGCAAACTACTCTGAATCCCACATATATACAGTCGGAATACCACCAGATACTTTTGGGCATTTGCGGGTCGGTTTTCAGCCATGCTACACTTCTCGTGGCATCCCGGGATGCACTGCGGACATTTGTTGCTTCATCGCGGAAAGATCCTCCCCTGATCACATGCTCCTCCCCGGATACCGGACCGTCGGGGTCGGTGACCTGGCCTGAATACTTCGAAAAAGCATCCTCTGCATACCAGTCTGAGCAAAACTCAGCAACATTCCCAAGCATATTCACCAGTCCCAAAGGATTCTCTGCTTTCATTCCCGGGGTAGTTGACCGTGCGCCACTATTTTCGGCATAGTTGATGAATCCATTAATCACAGTAGTATCCACTCCAAGGATTTTATTTCTGATCCCCTTCTTTACATATTTCCTGGGATCTCCTTCAAAGAAATAGGGTGTGGAGGTACCGCCCCTGGCTGCATATTCCCATTCAGCCTCTGTGGGTAACCTGTAGGTTTTCCCGCTTATATCTGTCAGCCACTGACAGTAAACTTCTGCAGCATGGTGTGTCATTGTGATGGCGGGCATATCTTCTTTTCCCCATCCCTGGTCGGGTGCACCCCATGGTGGGGTAGGACCGGAGATTGCATCAACATCTCCCAGGTCTATATTGAGATAGGCATCAGCAGTTTTTCCCTGGGCCCCGGTTTGTTTGAAAAATGCCAGGTATGCATCCCAGCTTACTTCAACCCTGGCCATGTAGAAAGGACTGATTGTAACTTCAGCTGCGGGGCCTTCGTTTTCCTTTCTGAAGGATTCATCTTCGGGACTGCCCAGGGTAAAAGTCCCGCCTGGAATGGCGAGCATTTCAAAACTGACGCTGGATCCGGGGATGTATTCGGTGAAATTATTGAATCCATCTATTACACCGGGCTCCGTGTAGATGGTATCATCCCCTGTCGAGGTAATACCAAAATCGGCATTCTTTGCATGCAGCCTGGTGGGGTCGTGGTGACCCACGGTAATGTGGCAATTGATACAGTGCAGGGCGCCTTCCTGGCGTTCGTAATAAAGATGAGCTGCCAGTCCGTCGTCGCTCAGGCCCAGCGGAAAGTTATTCTGGTGACAATGGATGCAGGAAGTTTCAAAGGTATGGTGCCTGGCATAGTCAATCTGCGATTTTGCTTCCCAGTTAATGCTTTCAGGATCTTTAGTCCATTTGGACCACACATCCCGAATGCCTGTCCTGACTTTCTCAGGCAGGTAACCCTGTCCATGGGGAGGCAGGTGGCACTCCACACAATGGACCCGGATTCCCCGCTTGTTATCATAGTGGGTGGATAACTTCCAGCTCTGGGTCGAGTGGGGGTGAATATGGCATGAGGCGCAGTACTCATCCTCCGAGGTTTTTA
>JAOZLK010000219.1 GCA_029934875.1 Bacteroidales bacterium
TGAAGGTCACAGTATTTGATCCGGGGGTAGCACTAAAGTTTGTCCCGACAATTTTCACCGAACTGCCAATCTGACCGGAAGTTGGATTAAGCGATGTGATTTGTGGAGGACTCACTTCCACCGTAAAATTCACTCCATTTGAGACCAATCCGCCTACTGTTACAAGTACGAGACCGCTACTTGCTCCTGCTGGTACACTTACCACAAGATCCGTAGTGCTGGCACTGGTAACTGTTGAGCTGCTTCCATTGAAGGTCACAGTATTTGATCCGGGGGTAGCACTAAAGTTTGTCCCGACAATTTTTACAGAGGCGCCAACCTGCCCGGAGTTTGGATTCAGCGATGTGATTTGTGGCGGACTGGCTTCCACAGTAAAAGTGGGTCCGACACCGGAAAAACCTCCAACTGTAACCACAACAGGGCCAGTGGTAGCATTTTCAGGTACAATTGCTACAATTTCAGAGCTGTTTGCACTAACAATGCTTGCATCTTCACCATTGAAAGACACCTTGTTTTCAGCAATACTACTTCCGAAATTAAGACCGGTAATTGTAACCGATATCCCCACCTTTCCAGAGGTGGGATTAATACTGCTTACTTCTATAAGACCAGACTCAACTGCAAATTGAGGCCCGATAGCTGTTATACCGTTTACAACAACTTTTACAGGTCCTGTGCTTGCTAAGAGTGGAACATCTGTTTTGAGACTATCAATATACGCCTCCAGAACCTCAGACTCTACCCCATTGAAGCTTAAGACATTCTCTTCGGCTATGGAGGAAAAATTCTGACCATAAATCCATACCACGGTTCCAACAGGACCGTGATTGGGTTTCAGGGAGTCTATTACAGGATTATCGTTGATCAGCACCTCGAAGTCACTACTACTTATTGCCCGCTTTCTGGATATTAAATCAATCACAACAATAGGCCCGGTTGTAGCATCATCGGGTACAACAATTTCTAAACGCGTGGCACTGGAGCTTCTCACTTCAGCCCCATAACCATTCAGATATACACTATCCAATCCAGGGCTTCCATTGAAGTTTTCGCCCTGGATTATCACACTGGAACCGGGCAGGCCACTTTTAGGTGTAAAGTCGTTGATGATTGGGGCGTCCGGATCCGGGCTAAGAAGATCTCCGTCAACGCAGCTGTAAACCATCACCACAAGAGTCAGATATACAAGTATTTGCCTGATTTTAGGGAAAAATCTCTGTTTCATGCACTAGGATTAGCCTAGCAGAAGGTACAAGAGATTGGTCCAGGAAATTGGGGTATTCCAATTTTTTAACTCGCTTTTAACATCTTATGTATTGCTAAGTCGGCCCGGTATGGATATAAGGACCTTATAGACTTTTTGACCTTGGATGATGGCTGATGATCTCAGATCTCAGGTACTCCCGATCCAGGTGGGTATAAATCTCAGTTGTAGTAATCGATTCATGACCAAGCATTTCCTGAACCGCCCTCAAGTCGGCTCCCCCTTCAACCAGGTGGGTGGCAAAGGAATGCCTGAAAGTATGCGGGCTCACCTTCTTTTGGATTCCGGCCGCTTTTGCCAGGTCCCTCAGGACCATGAACAGCATCTCCCTGGAAAGCTTGTGACCCCTGCGGTTCAGAAATAGAACATCTTCCTGCCCGGTTTGAATAGTAAGGGAGTTCCTGTCTGGCATATATAACTCTATTTCCCTCAGGGCCCGTTTACTGATGGGAACAAGCCGCTCCTTATCTCCTTTTCCAATAACCCTGATAAAGCCCTCAGCCCGGTATAGCTTGGAAAGTTTCAAATCGACCAACTCGGATACCCTGAGTCCGCAACTGTATAGCACCTCCAGCATCGCCTTGTTCCTTCGGCCCTCCGGCTTACTCAGATCATTCTTAACAAGAATAGAATTTATTTCTCCCACGGTAAGCACCTCTGGCAGTTTTCGTCCCAGTTTGGGTGTCTCCAGTAAAGCCGTGGGATCACTATCGATCTGGTCATCCATTAATAAAAAACGATAGAATGCCTTCACACCGGATAAGATCCTGGCCTGAGAGCGCGCCGAAAGTTTTTCCTCATTGATCCATATAAGAAAGAGTTTCAGATGCTCCTGTTCAAGTTTTCCGGGACCCAGGTTAATCTCCTCCAGAGTAAGAAAGTCGGTCAGTTTTCCCATATCAGCCAGGTAGGCCTCCACAGAGTTCTTCGATAATCCCTTTTCAAGCTTCAGGAAGCCTTCAAACTCTTTTATGGTCTGTCCCCATTCCATCAGAATGGAAATCGCTCAATCATTAAAATCAATGAGATCCCCAGGCCTGCACCTGAAAGTAAGAGATGCCAGTCGCGCCGTGGATATTTTAGCAGATCAATCACCACCATGCTTAGCAGCAAGATGATGGCTACGATAAGAATCTGACCTATCTCTATACCCAGGTTGAATGAGAACAGGGGAAGGAGCATGCTCTTCTCGCTTCCCAACAATGCCCGAAGATAATTTGAAAAACCCAGGCCATGAATCAGGCCGAAAAACAGGGCTGCAAAGTATTTAAACTTGTGCAGGGCGGGTGAATGCTGCTTTCGGTCCATCAGAACATTAGCAAGGGCTGTGATGAATATGGTCAGGGGGATCAGCCATTCAATCAGATCACCATCGATCCGAAGCAGATTAAGCGTGGCCAGTACAAGTGTAAGCGAATGTCCAATGGTAAAGGCTGTGATGAGGATCAAGAGTTTTCTCCACTCCGTCAGCCTGTAAACCACACAGAGGGTCAGGATAAATAAAATATGATCATATCCCTTCAGATCAGCAATATGCTGGAGACCCAGCTTAAAATAGAGTTCGAATATAGACATGCTTCCTGTAATGCATCAGAAGTTTACGTAATTTTGCAGAATGAAGCTTATCGGCATCACTGCACTCATGCTTTTTTGGATGGCTTTCACCGAGGCCCATCCACTGCATCTTTCCATCACGAATATAACATATGAAAACGGAAAGCTGAAAATCAGCATGAAAACATTTCGTGATGACTGGGAACTTGCCTATTTTCATTACCATGGCACTGTGATAGATTTCTCGACGGAGGAAAACCGGAAGAATCCCTGGTTATCAAATTACCTGGAGGAGCGCTTTTCCATAAGCAGGAAAAAAGGTGAAGCTCCCATGGAAGTTAGCATTGACACCATCATGATGGAGGACGATTCAATGCAAATTGAGATGCGTGCAGATCTAAGGGGAAAACCAAATTCTTTGTACATTTACAACGCTTTGCTAACTGATATTTTCCCTGATCAATCAAATCTGGTAATTTTCGAGTTTAAGGAGAGTGAAACTGGTATGAAATTTGATCATAGAAAACACGGTGAAGTAGTGGAGTTGAAGTAAGAGAATGAAGCGAATCGTAATCCTTATATTATCATTGGGCCTTTTGTCCATGCCCCTGATGGCAACCCATAACAGGGCTGGTGAAATCACCCTCACCCAGCTGGATGCGCTTACCTATGAAATAACCATTACAACATTCACCTATACCCTTAGCCTTGCAGACAGGGACAGGCTGGAGGTACAATGGGGTGACAACACCTTCTCCTATGCAAATCGGACCACCAAGGTAAAGCTCCCAAACTTCTACTATAAAAATACTTACAAGTCTCAACACACCTTCCCTGGCCCGGGGATATACGAGATTGTAGTACAGGATCCCAACCGGAATGAAGGTGTAAAAAACATACCCAGCTCGGTCAATGTTATCTTCTCCATCAAAACCACCATCATGATCAATTCAGGGCTGGGTAACAACTCGACCCCCATATTGCTCAATCCCCCAATTGACAGGGCAGGCTACCAGCAAGTTTTCATCCATAATCCGGCAGCCTATGATCCTGACGGGGACAGTCTGTCCTACAAACTGACGGTTTGTACCGAGCAGGATGGAAAACCAATAAAGGGATATATTCTTCCGCCGGCCAGCGATACACTCTACATTGATCCTTATACAGGCGACCTGACCTGGATCACACCCTCTGATACGGGAATTTTCAATATTGCCATTGATATTGAGGAGTTTCGGTCGGGCGTGAAAATCGGCAATATTGTAAGGGACATGCAGGTTGAAGTCTACCCCACGGACAATAATCCTCCGGTTCAGTCAACACCTGGCAATTACTGTGTTGAAGCAGGCTCCACCCTTGCGTTTTTTGTGGAGGCAACTGACATTGATAATGATTCCATTAAACAATTTGCCACCGGGGGGCCATTGATTGTGGAATCCAGCCCGGCAAACTATACAAATGATCGCCTTTCTTCCGGACCAGGATATAGCCGCTCTCATTTCGAATGGAATACTAACAGTACCCATGTCAGGAATCAATACTATACAGCTGTTTTCAAGGCTGAGGATAATCATCCGGAAACACCCCTGGTGGATATTACAAATGTCAACATTAAGGTCCTGGGAGCAGCACCTGAAATGCCTGTGCTTATCCCGGGAAGCAGTACTGTTACCCTTAGCTGGCCCGCTGATTCTGCTTTCCCTGTGCAGGGATATCACATTTACCGGAAAGCCGGGGCGGCAGGATATATTCCCGATTCATGCACCGGGGGAATTCCGGCCAATACCGGGTATGAGTTGATTGGTCAGACTGCCGACAGACTTGACACCCTTTTTGTTGACGACAACAATGGAGCCGGGCTGGCACAGGGCAATGAATACTGCTATATTATTGTATCGGTCTATCCCGACGGTGCCCTGAGCTTTCCTTCCCAGGAGAGCTGCACTCCCCTTGTTGAAGGCGCACCCTCCCTGATGCAGGTCAGTGTTCTTGATCACAGCAATTCAGGAACAATCCGGCTAGCCTGGGCCCGCCCTGACAAACTTGACACCATACCGGCAGCCGGGCCCTATGAGTATATCATTTACCGTTCTGAAGATCTGCTTGGACAATCTCTTTCCAGGCTTGGATCCTTCCAGACAGCATCACTAAATGATACAAGCTGGATCGACTCAGAGGTGAATACACTCAACTATCCCTGGTCCTACAGCGTAGAGCTTTATAACGATGCTCCTGGGAATCGATTCCTTATAGGGAACCCGGAAGTAGCCTCTTCGGTCTATCCGAGGCTTACAGGCAAGGACAACCTTGTTGAAATCGAAATGATAAAGAATGTGCCATGGATCAATTATGATTATACCATATATCGGCGCAATAATAACACCATGGAGTTTGACTCCATCGGCTTTACAACTCAGGATTCATACATAGACGATGAACTCACAAACGGAACAGAGTATTGTTACCAGGTAAAGAGTACGGGTTGGCGCATCCTGGGGAGCGGACTGTTTGAGAATGTCAACCTGAGCCATATGAATTGTACCACCCCCATTGACTCCATACCACCCTGTCCTCCTAATCTTAATGGTTATTCTGCCTGCGGGGAAGGTTACAACCACCTTAAATGGGAATATGCAAATGATCCTCCCTGTGCCTATGATGTTACAGGATATAAATTATATTACAGTCCAACCTCTGAAGAATCCCTTGAGCTTCTTGCCGAATTTGAGGGCCGGTACGATACTGCATATAACCACTACACGGAAGGTTCGCTTACAGGATGCTACTATGTAACTGCAGTTGATTCTTTTCAGAATGAATCGTCACCTTCGGTTCGGCTCTGTCTCGATGAATGCTCAAATTATTCCCTGCCCAATGTGTTTTCACCAAATAACGATGGAATCAATGACCTCTATGTGCCCCTGATGACCTCTTACATTGAAAAGGTGGATATGAAGATCTTTAATCGCTGGGGTGGCCTGGTTTTCGAAACCGAGGATCCACAGATAATTTGGGATGGTAAGATTACCGGTACCAATAAACTGGTCACCACCGGCGTTTACTACTACATCTGTGATGTATATGAGAACAGACTTTCAGGTCTGGAGACCACTACCCTAACCGGATTCATACATGTGTATTCGGGAGAGGAAAATGAATCAAACATCGAAACCAAATAGGCGGGATGAAAAAATGGATAATATCGGCTATCATGTTGCTCATGGTTATTCCAGGATGGGGAGAAGTGGATCCATACCTGGCAGGACGAGCCTGCATGATCGAGGAACACTACGATTCTGCCCTGGTTCATTTGAACCGGGCCAATGAAGTGGAGCCCGGGGAGAGTGCTATTCTGATGAACCTGGGATTGTGTCATTTCAAGATGAATAATTTCCCTGCAGCTAGGGAGACTTTCTACGAGCTTGAGAAGCGCTGGGAAGGGATGGGCAGCTTCTACCTGGCAAAAACTGAGCTCAAGCTGATGCATCCTGAGCTAGCGCTTAAATACCTCAGGGTGCACCTGTCATCGAGATACAAGCTTCCTGAAAAAGACATCCTGCTTGATCCTGATTTATCTCAACTGGAGGGGAGTCGGGACTGGCAGCTCTTGTGGAATGAGGAACGCTGGTACAGCCAGTCCGAAATGGATTTCCAGGAAGCCCAGTTTCTTAAGGAGAACGGCGATGCCCTGGAAGCAATCAACATACTCAATAAGCTTGAGAAACAGAAATACAAGCGTTCCCTTGTGTTTGAGGAGAAAGCAGAGCTATATACCATGCTGGGTAACAATAAGGCAGCCCGTTCCTCTCTTCGCTCGGCGGTCCAGAGCGATACAAGAAACCTGGATGCCCTGCTGGCGCTTTCAACACTCCAGCTTGAGAATAACGAAGAGGAGGAAGCGCTCAATGGTTTTAACAGGGTTCTTCGCCGGGAACCTGACCGCTTTGAAGTCTACCTCCTGAGGGCCTCTGCCCTGAGCAGAGCAGGCAGGCTGGAAGAGGCACTTGAGGATCTGGACCTGTACCTTAGCTATTTTCCCAATCAACATAAAGTGCTATATCAACGGGGTATCATCCTGAGTGAACATAAAAAATACCTGGGTGCAATTCAATCCTTTAACAGGGCATTGGAAATGGAGAACGGAGAAGCTGACTATTACCTTGCCAGGGGCCGGACTTATGCCTCGACAGGGACTACCCGCTATGCAGAAAAGGATATGTCCATGGCCCTGGACCTGGATCCGTACAATGGGGAGATCTGGTTCGAAAAAGGAAAGCTAGACGAGAAAATGGGTGACTTCGCAGGAGCCTGCCAATGCTTCAGGAAAGCCTACCAATATGGTATTTACGAGGCAGGAGAACTTATTGATAAATCATGCAATTAAGTAAAGAAAAGCTGAAAGTACAGATCGCTGCCCTACGTTCGGGAAACCGTACTACCCTTATGGATGCATTAAAAGAAATCCGCAATGATAGTTCAGTTGACATTC
>JAOZLK010000220.1 GCA_029934875.1 Bacteroidales bacterium
CTGACTGGGGATTCAACTTTGCACGTTTCCTGGTGTTCTGGCAGGCCATCGAGCCGCAGCCTGGTATGGTTGATACAGCCTACCTGGAGCGGGTCAGGGAACGGCTGGACTGGTGTTATGAGGCCGGGCTCCATGTGGTGCTGGACATGCACCAGGATCTCTATACCTGGAGGTACGGAGGTGATGGTGCTCCCGAATGGGCCATATGGGATGACGGGGAGGATTTTGAGATGCAGTCACCCTGGGAAAAGAATTACCTGCAGCCTGCAGTGATCGCATCCATCCGGAATTTCTGGATGCCTGAAAACGGGCATGGTGAACTGCAGGAGCACTTTATCGCTTCTTTTGTGGCCATGGCAAAATACATAAAGGGCCACCCTGCACTGCTCGGCTATGATCTATACAATGAACCCGTACTGGCCACCCGTGAGCTGTTCAAATTCGAGGACCGATATCTTCACCCTTTCTACCAGAAGCTGATCGACAGCCTCAGGCAGGTGGATTCGAATGCCTGGCTTTTCTATGAGCCAATGGCCATAGGGCCCAACCAGGGGTCCCGTTCCGGGCTTGGACAGCTGGAGGACCCGAGGGAAGGAGAGGCCCGCCTGGTCTACTTTCCACATATCTATACCCTCGACCTGGATCTCTCAGGCAAATACATCGGGTTTCCCCTTTTCACCTCAGCCTGGGCGGCCAAGCGTAATCGTGAAACCTCTCGATACGGGACTCCCATGCTGATCGGAGAATTCGGGCTGGATAACTCCAGGCCGGGCGCCCTGGACTACCTGGAGGCAGTTATGAGAATGAGTGAAAAGACAGGCTCGGGATGGGCCTACTGGGATTTCGGGAAAGGCGGAGGCTGGGCACCTATACGGAAGGATGAAAGCGAGAAACCAATGCTTGACGTGCTGGTCAGACCCTACCCGCAGCGGACCGCCGGGATGCCGGTTTCTTATGGTTTTGATCCTGAAAAACAGCATTTCTGGCTGCATTGGAAACCAGATCCAAACATCTTGGATTCCACAGTGATCTTTATCCCAAAACGCGTTTATCCCGAAGGCTGGATCTTCGGCCGCAAAGCTCCTGAAGAAGGAAGCTGGCGCTGGGACAATGAGGCCGGTAAGCTGTATATCGCCTCACCCGTAGAGTCAGGCCTCCAGAAGCTGGAGATCATTCCACGGGGCGTGGGGAGGTAAGGAAGCACTCTACCCGGGTATTATCACTTTAGCAAAGGTCTGAGGTTTTTAAACCTGAACAGGGCCGGCTATTTGAGAAACTCTTTGAGTTTATTGTCAAGGTATTCGCCCCTCAGGCCCTTGGCCACGATGATGCCCTTTCCGTCGATGATGAAATTCATTGGGATGCCCCGTACGCCATACATGGCAGCCGGTACCGAATTCCATCCTTTCAGATCGCTCACATGGGATTGCCATTCCAGGCCGTCCTTCTCAATGGCAGCCAACCATGACTCCTTGGCTTTATCCAGGGAGACACCGTAGATGGTAAAGCCGGAACCCTCTGCAAACTCCTTATCCTTGAAGTGTTGATAGGTTTTTACCAGCTTGGGATTCTCCATCCTGCAGGGAGAACACCAGGAGGCCCAGAAATCGATGAGAACCATTTGTCCCCTCAAAGAAGTCAGGGCGATTTTTTCACCGCTGGGAGATTCAAAAACCAATTCCGGGGCACGCTGCCCGATGTTGATTCCCGTTTCTATTTTTTCCCGCTCTGAAGTTGTCTTCTCGGTTTTATCCTGGTCACTCGTTCCTGCGCTGCAGGAGAAGACAAGTACTGAAGCGGCTAAAAGTGTTACTATTCTTTTCATAAATATGGCTTATTCGTCAGTTGTATATATTTAGATTCTAGTCTGTCAGTCTAATAATCTTCGCTTTCCTTACTCCTCCCGGCTAATTTTTGCCCCAAGGCTGTTTAAGCGCTGGTCGATGCGCTCATATCCGCGATCGATCTGTTCAATATTATCGATGGTGCTGGTCCCTTCGGCCGACATGGCTGCGATTAGCAGGGCAACTCCGGCACGTATATCAGGCGAGCTCATATTTGTTGCACGCAGGCAAATACCATGATCCATCCCAATCACCGTGGCCCTGTGCGGGTCACAGAGAATGATCTGTGCTCCCATATCGATCAGTTTATCCACGAAGAATAGCCGGCTCTCGAACATCTTCTGGTGAATGAGAACACTGCCCTTGGCCTGGGTGGCGGTAACCAGAATTACACTGAGCAGGTCAGGTGTAAGGCCGGGCCACGGCGCATCGGCGATGGTCATAATGGCACCGTCGATAAAAGTCTCTATGCGGTAATGATCCTGTGCAGGAATATGGAGGTCATCGCCCTTCAGCTGTAGTTCTATTCCCAGTCGCTCAAATGCGGAAGGGATGATCCCCAGCTGGTCATAGGCCACATTCTTGATCCTTAGCTCAGATTTCGTCATCGCCGCCATTCCAATGAAGCTACCCACCTCAATCATATCCGGCAATATTCTATGATCGGTACCACCCAGCTGATCGACCCCTTCAATGCTGAGCAGGTTGGATCCGATGCCCGACATGCGCGCACCCATGCGCACCAGCATTTTGCATAGCTGCTGGAGATAGGGCTCGCATGCTGCGTTGTAAATAGTTGTGGTTCCGCTGGCAAGCACACTGGCCATGATAATATTGGCAGTTCCGGTGACCGAAGCCTCATCGAGGTGCATGTAGGTGCCCTTCAGCTTGGAGGCCTTGACCCTGTAAAAATTTTTACCATGGTCGAAGTCAAAGGTGGCTCCCAGGGCCTGGAACCCAAGAAAATGGGTATCAAGGCGACGACGCCCGATCTTATCTCCTCCCGGTTTGGGTAGAACTGCCTCACCGAAGCGGGCAAGCAGGGGACCCAGGATCATTACTGATCCACGAAGGGAAGCTGATTGCTTCCGATAAGCTTCTGTTTTGAAATATTCCAGGTTCACATTGCTAGCCTGGAAACTGTAACTGGATCCTCCCAGTTTCACCACATCCAGACCCAAATCCTCCAATAATTGAATGAGCATCAGCACATCCTTAATAAGAGGCAGGTTATGGATTGTGATTTTATCGGGAGTCAGCAGTGTGGCACACAGAATCTGCAGGGCCTCGTTTTTTGCTCCCTGGGGAGTAATCTCACCACGGAGGCTATGCCCACCTTCAATAACAAATTTTCCCATGGATCAGGAATGCTGTTTGTATTTCTTCCCCCCCCCTTGCTTTTTCTTCTGTATAGGTCTATTCTTTGCAAGAATATCTTTAGTCTCGGGGAGCTTCAGTTCAGGATTTGCTATCAGTTTCCCTCCAGAAAGGGTCTTCATATCCCCAAAGATCTCCTCATCACTAACCGCTTCACGATTCCAGGTCAGGTAGGATTTCTTCATGTGATAGGCGATCATCTTTACCAGGTCTTCCTTCTCTTCGCCCGGCTCCAGTTCCACTGCCTTATCAATCATCAGCACGATGGATCTGCCATAGTGCTTCTTTTTAATCTTATGCTGATGGTAGGGAACTTTTTCCGGTTTACTGATCAGTGATTCGCGTGATGGCAACTCGTAGGGTGAGTCAATATCCAGGTCGAAATCGGAGATTATGGCCAGGTGGTCCCACAATTTGTGCTTGAAATCGCCCACATCCCTCAGGTGCGGATTCAGATTGCCCATCACACCAATCACAGTTTTGGCAGCTTTGTTTCTTTCATCCCGGTCCTCAATGGTCTTGATGTGGTTGACCATCTTCTGGATGTTTCTGCCATACTCAGGTAGGATCAGCTTTTTACGGCTGGAATTATAATCGTAACTCATTCAATAATATTTTTTTACAAAAGTACTTCTTTTTAATTACTCCACCACCCTCAGCTTCGCGAATTTAAGAAGAAGCTGCTTTTTACCTATGGGGAATTCCACTGTGGCCTTCATGTTCACATCTGTTCCTTCCAGTGCTATAACCTTCCCGGTTCCAAAGCGAGGGTGCTCAACTCTAATGCCCACACGCACCAGGGAAGGATCGGAAGGAACAAAATCTTTAGGAGGCTCTGACGAGACAGGAGCAGGGGCCTGGTTAACCTTGCTAAGCCTGCGACCACCCACCTGGATACTGCGGGGCGAAGCTTTATGGCCCATGGCTTTTCGATAGGCTTCAGGAACAAATTTTTCCTTTTTCTGCGCATCCTCCGGTGTAAGAACAGGGTAAAAGTCCGGCGGAAGATCCAGGTATTTGGAATCAATCTCCTTAATAAAGCGACTGGGTGAGCAGGAATTCTGAATACCCCATTTATAACGGAGGACCGCATATGAAATCATTGCGGTCTTCTCGGCACGGGTAAGCGCCACATAGAACAATCGCCTCTCTTCCTCCAGGTCCTTGGGGTTAGCGGTACTCATCTGGGAGGGAAAGAGTTCCTCTTCCGCACCGGCTATGACAAGGTGCTTAAATTCAAGGCCCTTAGCAGAGTGAATGGTCATCAATGTGACCTTGTTTTTATCCTCCTCGCCCTCCTGGTCGGCATCGGTCAGCAGGGTAACCTCCTGCAGGTAATCACCAAGGGTCATTTCGCCCTCACGCTCGCTGTTATCAGTGAAATCCTTGATCCCGTTCAGCAGTTCCTCTACGTTCTCATACCTGCTCACATTCTCGGGGGCCTGGTCTGATTTAAGATCACGTATAATCCCGGCCTCATTCACAATGGAGTAAGCCAGGTCGAAGGCTTCCATCTCGCCCAGGCGTTTCTGAAAGCTCCTGATGAGTGCGGTGAAACCCTGCAACTTGGCCAGGCTACCCTTATTGAATCCCAGGTTTACCTGCCCCAGGTGGGTCAGAATATCCCAGATGTTCGAATCCAGCTTATCGGCATAAGAAATTAATTTATCCAGGGTGGTCTTCCCTATTCCACGGGCGGGATAGTTGATTATCCGCTTAAGTGATTCATCATCCTTGGGATTCACGCACAGACGGAAATAAGCCAGCAGGTCTTTGATTTCTTTGCGCTGGTAAAAGGAGAGCGAGCCAAATACCTTGTAGGGGATGTTGAGCTTGCGCATGCTCTCCTCAAAAATCCTTGACTGGGCATTGGTGCGGTAAAGGATTGCAAAGTCCAAATACTCCAGCTGTTCCCTGTAGCGCAAATCGGAGATATGCTTGGCTACCGTGAAGCCCTCCTCCCGGTCGTTGGCGGATTTCACCACCAGGATGGGCTCTCCGGTTTCATTTTTGGAGAAGACTTCCTTTGTAATTTGCTCCCGGTTCTTTTTGATCACAGAGTTTGCCGCATTTACAATATTCTGAGTTGAACGGTAGTTCTGCTCCAGTTTGTATAGGGTGTAGTCGCTGTAGTCGTTTTTGAAGTTGAGAATGTTCTCGATCCGGGCTCCCCGGAAAGAGTAGATACTCTGAGCATCATCCCCCACCACACAAATGTTGCGATGCATCTCGGAGAGTTTTTTGATGATCAGGTACTGGGAGTAATTTGTATCCTGGTACTCATCCACAAGGATGTAATCGAAGGCCTCCCGGTATTTGTCCAGCACGGCAGGATGGTCTCTGAAGAGCAGGTTGGTTTGCAGCAGGAGGTCGTCAAAATCCATGGCTCCAAAATGCTTGCATCGCTTTACATACCTGTCGTAGATCTCACCCAGCCTGGGCTTACGTGCAATCTGGTCCCGAACCTGGAACTCACCTTTACCCAGGTAAACGTCGGGAGTAATCAGGTTATTCTTTGCAGCCGATATCCTGCCAAACACTTCGTTGGGTTTATAAATCTTTTGGTCCAGGTTGAACTCCTTAACAATGGACTTCACCAGGCTCCTGGAGTCGATGGTGTCATAGATTGTGAAATCGGGCGGAAAGCCCAGCACCTCTGCCTCCCTCCTGAGAATCCGGGCAAAAAGGGAGTGGAAAGTCCCCATCCACAGTCGCCGGGTCAGGTTGGGATCAACCATGGCCCCGATCCGCTCCTTCATATTGCTGGCCGCTTTATTGGTAAAAGTAAGGGCTAAAATCCGGTGGGGCGAAACTCCCATTGAAAGCAGGTAGGCTATTCGATAGGTGAGTACCCTGGTCTTGCCCGATCCGGCACCGGCTATGACTAGTGCAGGACCCTTATGGTTGGTCACAGCTTCCTGCTGAGCTTTATTCAAATCTTTTACAATCTCTTCCACTGATCTCCTCGCTTTTTGGGATGGCTAAGATAATACTTGTTGATGGATTATATCCGGGCTAAATCGCCCCTGTTAGGATAAAAAATTGCACAGTTTTTTTAATTGTTGCAATTTTACGGGCCTCAAGTGCGTATAATAATTTGGCAATAATTCGTTTATAGTTTATACATCTCAAAATTTGCAAGCCAAAGCTGTTAATAAAAAAACCTTCCAGGGCATCTTCCTGTTTACCCTGTTTCTCTTTTCAGTACACTCTAAACAAGTGGCAGGACAGATTACTTCCCCAAGGGCCGACCAGGCCGACAGCCTGGCCTATCCCGTAAAAGAGGGCAAGGACCCTTTCTATATTTTTTACCAGACTGATCAGGTATATAAAGCCGGCTCCCTCACGGCCAGCCTTCCAGGAAACGGAAGCTATACTTTCGAGTGGAGTATTTATAACCCGGAGCTGGAAGGATTCGATCCACCCTTTCTGACTGAAGCCAATCGGCCGGTTTCAACAGCCTCGGACCTTGAGTCTGGTGGATACATGGTAAGGATATTCAACGGGACCGGAACCGATACATCAATGATGGCCTGGGTCATGCTGGATGGGCTTCATGCATGGGTTCACAAGACCGAAGAGGGTAATCTGGATCCCCTGTACCGCGACTGTTCAAGACTGGCATTGTCGGGTTTTGTGGAAGAGGATACCCTGCTCTATTTTGATCCTGTATCCAATGATCTGCTCACCCGTCCACTGGACTATGGTTTTAAGTGGACATCGGACAACGAGGGCCTTAAAATTCCCAATGACAGCATTATCCTGAGCCCCAATATTACCTATTCCCCTCCCTATGAAGACACATGGTACTACCTCACGGTAACAGATGAACTGGGGATGGTAGAGCTTGACTCGGTTTTTTATGAAAGCATTCAGACCAAGGCCATATTCAGTGTTACCTACTACGATAAGATCACAGGCGAATATGATTCTACGCTGACCAGTGAATTTGACAAAAATATGGATATGGGAAGTACGGACGCAACACTCACCGTGCGCTTCATTAACAAGTCAGAGAATGGGGACAGGTTTGATTGGGTCTTCCTG
>JAOZLK010000221.1 GCA_029934875.1 Bacteroidales bacterium
GCATTTCCCCTGGATCAGGAAAATATCAGGGGAGAACTGGCACCGATGCGTGCCAGCGTAAGAATCCCTCTCCACGAGAGCGAGAAGATTTATGGACTGGGGCTTGAATTCAAGGGCATCAACCGAAGGGGAAATGTCTATCACCTTAAGGTTGACCACTATGGTGGGGTAACTGGTTTTACCCATGCCCCTGTTCCCTTTTACATCTCAAGCAAAGGTTACGGCGTACTTATCAATACCGCCAGGCGCCCCTCGGTTTATGCTGGTGTCGGTAATCGAAAAGATGGCAGGCTGCCCGAACCAGTTGACAGAACAACTGACGCAAAGAACTGGAAGGCCCGACCCATTTCCGATGCGGTGGAAGTAACAGTCTCCGGAGAAGGCCTTGAGGTTTTCATCTTTGCAGGAAAAAATCCGCTTGAAGTAGTACAACGTTACAATCTCTATTGCGGAGGAGGAGTTCTACCTCCCAAATGGGGTCTGGGATTCTGGCACCGGATGCATACTCAGAGTAGTGATGAAGATGTTTTAAAGGAAATAGAGGATTTTAAGAAGAATGATTTCCCCCTGGATGTCCTGGGACTTGAACCGGGATGGCAGAGCTTTGCCTACCCATGTTCGTTCGACTGGGACAGCACCCGCTTTCCGGATCCTGCCGGATTTGTTGGTAAATTGAAAAGCAAGGGGATCATGGTTAATTTGTGGGAGAATCCCTATGTGGCTCCCTCTTCCACCATGTTTGAGAGTATTAAGCCTTATACCGGCAGCCATACAGTCTGGTTGGGTGAAGTCCCTGACCTCACACTGCCGGCAGCACAAAAGGTGATCCTGGATCATCACCAGAAAAACCACCTGGATATTGGTGTGAGTGGCTATAAGTTTGATGAAGTGGATGGATATGACTTCTGGCTATGGCCCGATCATGCAAGTTTCCCCTCAGGAAATGATGCTGTTCAGATCCGTCAGTTGTATGGGCTGATGATCCAAAACATGCTTATGGATCGCTTCCGTGAAATGAATCGCCGGACCTATGGCCTCGTGAGAAGTTCCAATGCCGGGGCCTCTCACCTGGGCTTCGTAATCTACAGTGACTATTATGGGCATAAGGGATATGTCACGGCACTGACCAACTGTTCATTGGCCGGCGTTCTTTGGACCCCCGAAATCAGAAGTGCCCATAACGCTGAGGAATGGTTGAGGCGCTTTCAATCGGTATGCTTTTCTCCTTTGTTGCAACTCAATGCCTGGTCATCGGGACTGAAGCCATGGAGTTTTCCTGAAGTTACCGACCAGGTAAGGGATGTAATTCAGCTCAGAACACGGCTCCTCCCCTACCTGTATACTGCATTTTACGAATACAATCAGAAGGGAATTCCTCCCTTCCGGGCCATGGTCCTTGAATCGGGATACGATATTTCGGAAAAGGAGGTAGAAGGTATTCTGGATGATGCTTCAAATCCCTATGCCGAATCCTCACGCCTCGAGGTAAGTGATCAGTATATGATGGGGCCAAGTATCCTGGTTGCCCCGGTATTCTTTGGAGAAAAAGAACGCAGTGTGGTACTGCCTTCAGGAAATTGGTATGATTTCTATACGGGAGAATTAGTGGGCAATGGAGAGACTATCACCATTGAAACGCCCCTGGACAGAATCCCCCTTTTTGTAAAGGATGGAGGGATCATCCCTATGATGCCTGCCGTCAATAATATCAGCATTTCTGAGGATCCTATACCTCTTGAGATCAGACATTATGGAAATAAGGCCGGCTTATACCAGCTCTATGATGACGATGGAGAAAGCTTTGATTTCGAAAAAGGTATCTACTCCTTTACCAAACTACAGGTCTCTGAGAAGAAAGGGAAACTAAGTGGAAAAGCTTCATATCCTGAAGGAAGCTGGTCTACGCGCTATGGAGAGGCCCGGTGGATTTTTATGACTCAATAAATGCATTTTGCTTGGTGAATATATCAAGAAGTAGCATTCGTATCAAGGTTCTCATTCCTGAATCACACCCCTTTGAGGGATGAGGTTTGTCATTTTATTTCCTTGAGATCCACTCCAAGGACTGCTTTTGATATCAGATTCAAGAGATCAATATTAATAGTACAAACAATATTGTATGTTTAGTTTACATATTAGAAAACTACCTTCCAATATTATCAGGGAGACCTTCGTAGTATCGAAATCCCTCAACAGGCTTACCATCCTTGTACTTAATTCTCTTGCTTACACGCTCTTTTACCACTTTTGCCTCTTCATCGGAGAGTTCAGGTCCGGTATATTTATACCACCCTGAGCTCCACTGACTTACATATTGAGACATGGCCTTGATTTTTCTCTCTTTGTAATCAGAAATATCTACCCATGTGTTGATATCATCCTCTGAAGAATCATACAGGACATATGCCGGAATAGTGTGGGCCTCCAATCCCTCATTAGTGATTTGTCCCTGGAAAAGCAAGGGCCACATGGCTGCTCTTGCGGCGTCGGCTGCAAGATATGAAGATGCTCGGTGGTCGGCTTTATGCCACCTTTGTTCCCCTTTACCGGGATCAAAAGAGAATAATACATCGGGCCTGACCTGCCGGATAACTCGAACCAGCTTAGCCACTACCTCCTTCTTGTTTTCATACTCCAGCATTCCATCATCATACCCGAAATTGATATAGTGGTCAAGCGGTATGCCCATTGCGGCTAAAGCAGCCTGTTCCTCCAATCTGCGGATATTGGCCAGATCAATCATGGAAAGTTCAGGATCCTGTGTGCCCACATTTCCCGTGGTGAGTATGGCTATATATACTTCATTTCCATTGGCCTGCAACATGCCAAGTGTTGCTATGGAGTAAGCATCATCATCGGGATGTGCACCAATTAGCAGAATTGTTTTCCCTTTCCAATCCTCTACAGCGGCTTCGGGCTGAGAAAAAGAGATGTACGGGATTAATAGTACCAGTGAAACAAACAGTAGCTTACGTATCATAGGTTTAATTTTTAATGATTCTTATATTGACCATTCCATTATCTAAGGTTTCTCATTTTATTTCCTTGAGATCCACTCCAAGGACTGCTTTTGATATCAGATTCAAGAGATCAAAGTCACCTTCAAAATGATATGTTTTGTGAATGTGTTCCATGGCCTGACCCGGTTCCAGTTCTTTTGCACTTGATGAAGATTCCAATTCATAGAATGGGCCCAATTGACTACCATCTTCAAATGGCCCATCGTTATAGGAATTGACAACATCTCCCTTGTAGGGTTCTTCCTGGAATTCCCAGAGGGAGTTAACATAGGTCGAATCGCCAGCAAAAGAATATTCAACAATGGTAAGCAATCCATTTTCTGCATCATAGCTCCCCATTCGGGTGAGTGCATTCTGAGGAGGCAGGCCAATTTTACACCTGTATTTCCCATCTCCTTTGAAAAATACGGCCTGATCCGTCACCTTCAGACGGTCAGAACTGATCTCTCCGAAATAGCTGGTATTCAACATCAGGGAATCCTTGTATGGCAGTATGATAGTTGTCTGATCAGATGGCTGGAACATCCCCAGAATCCAAATTGATAGCAGCCCGCTCTCCTTGGACCAGGCCTCTGAACCAATGTTTCTGATTATATTTTTGGACTGATAAGCTACAAATTTAATACCTGCTGGCAAGTCTTTCTGAAGGTTCTGCTCGATTTGATCTTTCTCAAAAATCGAAATAAGCCGCTCCACAAGAATATCAAATTCGAAGTTCTGATAGTTAAGCAGCCGCATCTCCTGACTGAAAGCAGCACTGCCCTCAGTGGCTTCCTTCACTTCGAATGGCTCCGTGTCTATCGCTTTGGGGGTATTCCAATGATCAAGGGTGAATTCCTTGTCTTTCTCAAAAAAGATTGAAAACTGTCCACCCTCAGGCCCCATCCAAAACCTATCCTCTCCTCCAAAAACATTGATATGCTCTTCAATTTGATTGGATTCAATCAGTTTATAATTGATCCATCCGTAACTTTTCCCTTGCAGACCATTGGAAGTACTGGTCATCACCCTTCCCTGATAGTCAGGAACGATGGCCACCTGGCAGAGATCGTCTTCACTCTTCAGAACAATGACTTTCTTATGCGCTTTCAAAAAATCCAAATCGTCACCAAAATTTCCAGGATTGCTTTCACTGCTGCATCCGATCAAGGTAGATAAAGCCATGCTTATAAGTATTGGTATTACTGTGTTTTTCATTTGCTTAGAGAACATTACAATATTATTATTTAGAAAATTTTATCCAATCAAGTTTAAGTTCTGCCTTGCTATCGCCCCGAAAGCGCAATACAATATCACTATTTCCTTTAACTTTTTTCAGATCACAGGATAAAGACTGGTATACATCTCCTTTTCCAGCTGGCTTAATAGGAATAACACCCAACAACTTCCCATTCAGCTTATCGGCTCTGATCTCCAATTCTCCTGCTCCACCGGTCAGGGATAGAATTGCCTCAAAAACACGGTATCGCTCACTGAAATTCACGTGGGCAAATCTGACCCAGTCGCCGTCACCGATCCCTGAAAGCACAAAGCCCTTCTCCGGGCTCCCTGTATTTATATCCATCCCGGATATAGTAGCACCAGCTATGATAAAACTGCCCCAGCTCAGGTAGTAGATCCCCCTGTACTTGAAGAGGTAATTTTATCCATCCATTCCGGCGCCTCCTCCCATTCTTCCCCTTCGATCACTACAGGTCTGGGTGACTCGGCCAGTGAAATCATATCCTCATTTAGCCTGACCAGGATCATCATCAATCAGGATGGTGGGATCGGACATGCCAACATCCTTAATAATTGGGTTCTGAGCATACGCAAACACATTCATTAACAGACATATGAATGTAAGTTGCAAGCTTTTCATGACTGCCGAATTTTGTTTACTTCATCAAACATGGCAACGATATTTTCCGGTGGGACATCGGCCATTATGTTGTGCACCTGCTGAAATACAAAACCTCCCCCAGGCTGAAAGATGGAAACCAGTTCCCGAACATTTCTCCTAACCTCTTCAGGAGTACCGAATGGCAAAATTTGCCGGGTATCACAACCACCTCCCCAGAAAGTGAAACGATCTCCATAAGTTTGTTTCAAGTGTGCAGGATCCATCCCCGCACAGGAAATCTGAACAGGATTGGAGGAATCCAGCCCCGCATCAATGAGATCAGCCAGCAGGGGTTCAATTCCACCACAACAATGCAGGTGAACATTCACATGAGGAGCCAGTTCTTTAGCCTTTTTCCACAAAATACTGTGCCATGGTTTAAAATATTCCCTGTACATCTCCGTGCTCATTTGTGGTCCACCCTGCGCTCCCAGGTCATCACCAAACAGGATCACATCAATATAGGGTCCAACTGCTTCCAGCCAACGCTCAAGTCGGGGTAAATAGTAATCCACCAGGGCCTGGGACAGACGCTTGCATCCTTCCGGATACATGGCCATGTGCATGAAATAGTTCTCCATCCCATAAAGGAACTGGGGTACTTCAAACAGGTTTCCCCCGAAAAGCCCAATGATGGCACGATCGGTGGATTCCCGTAATTTTTCAGCCCCTTTCGCCAATTCAGCGAAGCCCTCATCTGTAAGCGGATCGAGGCCCGGGGGAGCCGGAGTGGCTGTCCACATACCCCGGGCAAAGGCTTGCTCAAGATCTGAGAAATTCTGCTCCTCAGGATTCCTTCCTGCCCAGGGCCAGCTTAATTGCTCAAAAAAGAAGCATCCCTTTTTCATAATCCCCAGGTCCATTCCCGAATCAGACAGGAGGACCCAGTCAGCCCCACGCTTTTCCAGGTTGATGAATGCCGGAATCTTGCAGGGAGTGCCATCGGGGAGCTCCCAATCCTTCCAGTCGGAATCTGATAATAGAAAGCCTCTGCCCAACTCCAGCACATCAGCCCCTACCGCATCCAATACCTCGGGCTCAACGATGGCCAGTTGCTGAATCACATCGTACACATAGATATCACCTCTTGAGATGCCCAGGGCTTTCTTCAGTTTGGGATAGGCCATGGCAGCTATACCACTTGAGCGGTGAGCACCAAAATCAATTGCAATTTGATCAGGCTGCAGATGGTTCAGGCTTGCAAGAACCCTGTCTCTTGAATTTTCCATACTTACCAAATTCTTTTAATTTCATGAAACTCCATTGATTCCAGCTTTACATCTCCATCCGTAAAAACGCCTATATCATCCCTGTAGGGCGTAAAAGCAAATTGCTCTGAATAGGAATAGATCCCATTGTTCACAAAGACCTCCAGTTGTCCCCAGTCAACCAGGATATGAATGGTGAGATGCCCGTCTTTATCAGGAGCACAAGGCTCCCCAAGCAGTGTTTTCTGATCGATATCATAGCGGATGCTTTTATTGGCGATCTGGAATTCGATTTGAGAAGCCGAGGTAGAGCCCAGGTCAAATTCAGCTCTCAGGTCAAACTTCTTGGAACTAAGCCCGGATAAAATATTGCTGCCTTTGACAATGACCTGGCTATTCCATTTCTCAGTACTCTCGTAAAGTTCAGCTATCTCTTTTATGGGTAACCTGGTAAGCCGCTCTTGTCCATTATCGGTAACCAGCCCCAGCTCCACCGGGAAGGTGGCATTTCGCTCCCACACCTTTTCACCAATCCCTCCATTCCAATGATCCATCCAGGCGATCTGAATCACCCGTGGATCATTATTGGGAAGATTCCCCATTGGAAAAGTCTGTCCCGCATAAAAGTCAGGCCCAAGGGTCATAATCAGGGTGTCCTGCTTTGGGTCCTTTTTAAAGCTCACCCCATCGAAGCTTCCCACCAGGTAACTTCCATTGGCATCCTGCAAGACCCATTTCCGCTTATTCTCATCACCGTCAAGAGCTAACTCGAAAAAGTCGGGACACTCAAATCCAAAATCAACATTACTTAAGGAGTCCCAGTGTATCAGATTCTCAGAGCCATATATGGTGGTCCCGTTCTCATAGAGCAATAAGATCCATTTTGAAGTGGCTTCATGCCAGACCACGCAGGGATCCCTGGGGTATGCATTCTCAGTTTGATTTGCAACCGGATTGTTTTCGTAGTCATGCCAGCTCAGCCCACCGTCGTTGCTCCATGCCAGGCAGGTTCCAGACGAGGTTCCTGTATAAATGGCCACCATGGCTTCCTTTTTCGATCCGGTGATCACTTTTGCAGTCTTTCCGGATACCACTACTGCACTTCCCGAATAAACCTGATCGCCCGA
>JAOZLK010000222.1 GCA_029934875.1 Bacteroidales bacterium
CCTCTATGAAGGATTGGTGAAATTGTTTATATCTAACTGGAGCGCTGGCTCCTACCTTGAGAACTCAAGATGGATTTTCTCAGGAGTATTCCAGGGAATAGCAGCCAATCCGGGTCTGTTGAACCTGGCTGATTTTCTGATGGTATGGGGTTTGATTCTGATCGGACTGGGATTAATGCTGGGTGCCCTGACCCGGATAGCCACCTGGTCGGGAATCTTTATTCTTACACTGTTCTATGTGGCCTACCCACCTTTTGTGGGGCTTGATTACGGAGTTCCGTCAGAGGGTTTCTATATGATCGTGAATAAAAACCTGATTGAATTATTGGCTCTGTTACTGCTTGCCAGGTTCTCAACAGGACATGTTTTTGGTCTGGACAGATTTTACACTCTACTGAAGAAGGAGAGATCAACCATGCATGATGTGAATGGTACTGTGCCGGTCCAGGATGAAGATCATGCAGATGGTTCGGATATGAAACGCCGTGATATGCTTAAAAGTCTGGTTGGTGTTCCTTTTTTAGGTGTTTTTGCCTTTGCTTTTATTCGGAAGAAGAGTTTTGAAGAGAGGCACCTGATCGATGCCTCTTCCGGGGCTACAAATCAGCCTCTGAGCTTTAAGGGTCTTGATGAACTTACAGCTCCCGTAGCAACAGGTGTCATAAAGGATAAGACCTTCAGCAGAATTATTCTTGGAGGTAACCTGTTGAGCGGAAATGCACACGCACGTGATCTTATTTATGTGAATAAGCTTGTGAAAGCGTATCATTCCAAACAGAAAATCTTTGAAACCATGTTGATGGCGGAAAAGGCAGGGGTAAATACCCTGCTTACCAATCCAATTCTGGCAAATGTGATTAATGAATACTGGGATCGTGGAATTGGCAAGATGCAGTTTATATCAGATTGTGTGGGATTGAATTATATGGAGAAAGGTTTTCCTCCCTTGCCTGTTCAGGAGTTTCTGGACAGGATACAGATGGCCATTGACAAGGGGGCAATTGCCTGTTATATCCAGGGAGAAACAGCCGATAGCTATATGCAGAATGGAAATGTTGAAGGACTTAACAAGGCATTTGAACTCATTCGAAGGAATGGGGTTATGGCGGGTATCGGAGCACATCACATTGATACCATAAAAGCTTGTGTGGATGCAGGTTTTGATCCTGATTTCTGGATGAAAACCCTTCACCATCATAACTACTGGTCGGCTGATCATCCAAAATGGCGTGACAATATGTACTGTTTTGATCCGGATGGAACCATTGAATATATGGAGCAGCTGAAACAACCCTGGATGGCATTTAAGGTAATGGCAGCCGGAGCCATACATCCCAAAGATGCCTTCAAATATGCATTTGAGAATGGTGCTGACTTTATTTGTGCCGGGATGTATGATTTTCAGATCGTCGAAGACATTAATATTACAAATGAAATATTGAATGGCAAACTTGAGCGAAAACGTGACTGGATGGCCTGATCCGGAGAATAATCATAAGCCCCACAGGAGAGGATTCCTGAAAAAAATAGCAGTGGGGATTGCCATGGTTCCGGTATTTAGCAGGTTGATTGGCCAAACTGGCAATCATGCAGGTTCTCAGCCTGGTCAAAGAAAGCCTTTCGAGGAGATGAGACCGGGTGAAATTCAGGAGGCAATAGCGAAGGGACCCTTTGCATTTGTTCCTGTATCTCCTATGATCGAGTGGCACTCTTACCATCTTCCCATGGGTACAGATGGACTTATTTCTGAAGCAATATGTCGTTTAATGGCAGGAAAGCTTGGCGGTGTATGGTTCAGACCACTTTCGCTGGGATTGGATGCATGGCGTGGCGATCAGCAGAAGGAGAGGTGGGGGTTTAATGCTGAAGAAAAGGTTTTTGGTATGAATTTCCCCGATGTTCCGCTAAGCAGCGAGTATTGCAAGGTTGAGGATTTAAAGACAGCTGTTAGAAACAGGGTAGAGGCCTTGCGTGGAATCGGTGTAAAGCATCTGTACCTGCTTAATCACCACGGCGGGGAAGGACAGATTCCGGCTATAGAGGAACTCGGGAAGGAGTTGACAGATGATGACATGACCGTGCATGGTCTGAAAACCTATCAGTTTAATGACCTGACTGAGGATGAGGGATTTTATGGTGTTGGCGGGCATGCGGGCTATAGTGAGACCACCTGGCTGATGGCATTCAGACCTGAGTTGATAGACCTGACTCAGCTCGATCCTGGAGAACTCTCTGTTAGAGATATGGGTATACTGCACAATAAACCAGAGATTGAAGAAAAATGGAATCCCGGGAATGTCTCACCTTTAGTTGCAGATAGATTGAAACAGAGGATTATCGCTAACTTCTCAAACTATATATCTTCTCTGATTTAATTCGAATTTTATCCTTTTCGTATCAGTAGTTATACTTTTTCATGAAAAGGTCATGATCAGAACCGGAATTATATTAAAATATGATGAGAAAAATATTTGTTACTAAGAGATGAAGTTCACAAGATATTAAATTACAGATAAAGGATTAAGATACAGTCATGTATAGAAGTATTCTAAATAGAGTAAAAATGCAAAACTAATTTCGAAATGATTTACAATATAATATGATATAAATTATCTTTACAAAGTAGAATTCAGGTATAGCATGTGTAAATGCGTAACAATGTTCTCAAAAACAAAGTGTTATACTCATAATTGATTTTTAGTTAGAAGTAGTAGTTTTTTAGTTAATAAAAGGAGATTGTCTGTAAGATCAATCTCCTTTTTGCTTTTTTAACATTTTTTCAGGGGGATCACAAAACCAGACCAGGGATTTTTCCCTGTTCAGCCCTTCAGGAAGTTGATCGGCATAAGGATGGGTCTCCTTAAAAATTTTTAACATTTGCTCCTGCAGGATAATCAGGATTTGGGAATTGTCAGGATCGGAAGAGACATTCGTAGTTTCGCCCGGATCATTTTTTAGTTGATAAAGCTTGTGTACAATTCCGGAGGGTCCATAACCGGTGGCATACCCTTGCCCGAGGTCACTCTTCCCTGAAGCGAAAATATACTTCCACTCATCATTGGCCACCATTGCTTTGTTATCACACAGAAACTCAGCGAAAACATACTCCTTGTGATGTGATTTATTCCCTTCTATTTGTGGGACAAGGCTTTTTCCCTGCATTTGTGGGTGGACTCTAAATCCCAAAATTTCCAGAATAGTAGGAGCAAGATCAATGAATTCTGTAAGCTTGGTGTTCACCTGTTTTCTTCTGATTTTTTCCCCTGCTTTAATGATAAGGGGCGCTTTGATGGCATACTCCCACATGGTGTGTTTTTCAAATCTTTTATGATCGTTCAGCAGGTAGCCCTGGTCACCCATATAGATAATAAGTGTCTCATCTTCCAGACCCGATTCATCCACTGCATCTAATATCTTCCCAACAGCCTGGTCCATGTACTCAACTGAAGTATAGTAAGAGGCAATAATCCCCTTTTTATCTTCGTCTGAAAGATCTCTGAACACAGCCGGGATCCAACGGTCATCTTCCTTGCTTCCGGCTGGTAGTAATATTTCGTCCGGATCATATTTGCCCCTGTATTCAAGCGGAAAGTCAAAAGGCGAGTGCGGCTGATCAAATCCAACCCACAGACAGAACCTTTCATCCGAATGATTCTGAATAAATTCAATCGCCTTATTTGCAGTCAGATCCGCCGTGCCATCTCCTTCAAAAAAGGCACCCGGAAGCATGTCTGCATTAAGCCATATTCTTGAGGGATCCTGAAAAGGTCTCCAATCAGGTCTTACAGAAATGGAGTCAGGTACTTTGCGTCCATACACTGCAAACCACTTAAGGTAGTCTTTATGAGACCATATATATTCGAAACCATGATCTGGCGGCACAGAATCCATGTAGTTGTTAAAATGTGACTTTCCAATGATGGCTGTGCGAAATCCCTCTTCCCTTAGTATTTCGGCAACAGTAGTATTCCCTTCATCTCTGAACGGGGTTCTTAAAAGGGTAACTCCGGTCGAGTGGGGGTATTTCCCTGTAAGTATTGATTGTCTTGAAGCACTGCATAGAGGGGCATTGGCGTAAGCATTACTGAATTGGATACCCCCGGATGCCAGTTTATCCAGATTCGGTGTCCGTATGATTTTATTTCCATAAGAGCCCAATACCTTGGTGGAGTGATCGTCCCCGATGATGACAATAACATTCTGAACAGGATCTCCGGAATAGAGGGCGCTGGAATTTTGTTTGCAGGAAGTGAAGGATTGTATAAATACAAAGAGGGCAATGAATCTGATCAAATATATTTTTCTCATGATTGAAGAAATTTAAGACTTATCTGAAAGTTGTATCTGCCTGATCGTATCAATTAGTTTATCAGGAGTCTCATTCCAACAACAAAGCAATGAATGCCATGAGGTCAACGGGAATACCTCAGGAAGGCTATCATCTGCAAGCATTTCAGGTCGGTAAAAAAGGAGAACCGGTCAGGATATTGATACGCTAACAAAGACAATATATACTGTTAGCAAACCGTCAATCTTCCTAAATCTATAGATTTACATTTTGCGGAGTTTCAGCACACATGATACCTTGATTGTGATGACTTCGCGAGCCTCTAATCAAGTAGCATAATTACTAATTTTTAAGAAAAAAAAATGACCAGAGCCATTGAAATTGCAAAAATGATCGACCACTCCCTCCTTCATCCAACATTGTCGAAGAAAGAGTTAATAGAGGGCTGCAAACTTGCGGCAAAATATGACGTAGCATCAGTTTGTGTAAAACCATACCATGTTGCAAGGGCAAAAGCAGAGCTCGTTGGTAGCGATGTGTTGATATGTGCCGTTATTGGGTTTCCACATGGGAACAGTACCCTGGAAATCAAGCTGGCCGAAACAGCACAGGTTATCAATGATGGAGCTACGGAGGTTGACATGGTCGTCAATCTTGCCAGTGTGATGGACGAAGATTGGGATTTCCTTGAAAAGGAAGTTGGTGCCATTACAGAGCTGTGCCATAAAAATGGAGCCATTATAAAAGTGATTTTTGCGGTGGATCTGATAGAGGATAAGCACATCATCAAACTCTGTGAGGTTTGCAGTAAGGTAAAGGCCGATTTTGTGAAGACTTCCACAGGATACAATTTTGTGAAGGGAGAGGATGGTAAGTACTCCTATGAAGGTGCAACAGATCATGTACTGCAACTGATGCGCAAACACTCCGCGCCTGAAGTACAGGTGAAGGCTGCCGGAGGTATCAGGACCCTGGATGCATTTATCCGTGTCAGGGAGATGGGCATAACCAGAGTCGGAACAGGACAGACAGAGAGCGTTGTACTGGCCGCCAGGGAGAAATTTGGAGAGTGAGTGAGCATGCGAGGATGAAACGAATTATTTGTATACAGGTATTTGTATTGCTTTGTGTAATCGCCTCTTTTGGTCAGAATGATGGTGGTGCCGGACTTGAGATTATACCGGTAGAGCTGGAGACCCTTGATACCAGTCTCCCGGAAATACCCTGGATCGGGAAGGACCTGAAGGAGTTTTTCAGGAGTGAACCACTGTTCTCAATTGCTGCAGATGACACTGAAACAGGTGCAAATGGCTGGGTGGGTGTAAACCGGGATGAGATCATTATCAGGGTAGTTGTTTCAGATGATTATCATATAAATACCCGGTCGTCGGCTATGATATATGATGGAGATGCCATCCAATTTGGTATTGATGCCGATGGTGACGGGGTTGGTCACAGCTTAAAAACGGAAGCGTATACAGGTCCGAATGATGCCTCAATCACCTTTGCACTTACCGATGACGGACCCAGGGCATGGGCCCATTATTATGGTCATCCTGAGGGTCCCGGGGAGTTTAAAAACCTGACCCTGGATATTGAGCGAGATAATAGAAACTATACCACCACTTATGATATTCGCCTGCCCTGGGAAAGCTTTCAGATGCAGCCGGGTATCAGTTCGTATATGGGTGTGGCATTTCAGATCAATGATACAGATATAGGGCCAAAGCAGAAACGGATATACTGGGGACTGGGAGCGGGGGGCAATTTAAGACCGGGATTGTTTAAGAAGCTTCGTATAGCTGCACCAGATGAGTATTTCATTTCAGTTCAGCCGATAAAGAGCAAGATATGGTCTCCGGCCGACAAGGCAGAGGTGATGGTAGCCATTCATGCTGATCACCCTGTTGATCTGGGAGCCCGTTATGGAGCTCTGAACAGGCAGGTGACCATCCAATTAGAGGAGCCTCCATTGCTCAAAAGATATGCTGTACAGCTGTCACCCGGAGATCTCCCCCTGCAGCATGACTCCCTTTTTGTTGAGGTCAAAGGAGATGGCTTGGATGGCATTCGCTCCGGAATTGAAATTGACTATTCCGGGTCGATACTCACAGGTTTCAGGGAGACCATCGATGCTCTGGTCCATGATTCTCCTCACTCTCTCTATACACGTCACCTTCAATCCATTGATGCCATTGTTTTGGATGAATGGAACAAGGCGATGATCCGGCTGGATGAGGATCCTTACCATTTGCATCTGCTGGCAGATCATATGAAAATCATTTTAGATGGTTTTCAGAGAGGATTGGCTGACTGGGATCATCAGCCAGACGGCAGTAAATCCCTGGTTTTTGCTTTTTTATCAAGTCAGGACAGGTCGCTGCAGTTTTATAAACTCAGTTTGCCTGCCGGTTTTAATCCTGACAAGAGATACCCTCTGATCATTGACCTGCATGGTAGTGGAAGTCCGTATACGCTGGACTTTTTCACACATATGTTTAAAGGAAACAGATCATCGCAGGATGAAAACGGAATCGATGCAATTATTGCCTCACCCTGGGGAAGGGGAAATAACAGATACATGGGCATGGCTGAAACAGATATATGGGATGTAATGCGCGATGTAAAGCACACATTTCATATCGATCAGGAGCGTCAATACCTCAGCGGATTCTCAATGGGTGGTTACGGGACATGGGCCCTGGCCATACATGCACCTGAGCATTGGGCAGCAATTGCTGTCTGTGCAGGCGGAGACATGGGAGCTCCTTCTGAATCAGGGCTTGCCCTTAATATTGCTGATATACCTGCGTTGATATGGCATGGTGACAGTGATGGAACTGTACCTGTTACGTATGCAATCAAGATGCAGAAAGCTCTGCAGTTAGTTGGGAACGATCCAAAGATGGTTCTTGTTCCCGGCAGGGGACATGATTTCAGAGCTGAGG
>JAOZLK010000223.1 GCA_029934875.1 Bacteroidales bacterium
CTGCAATCCTGTCCAGCAAGGGTGGGATGTCTTCCTTCCCCATGACCTGGTTGGCAAAGGCTGTCGCCCATGCATCGGCAAGCGGGGTGGACCGGGATACAATGGTAAGGGCATCTGCTTTTCCCTTGCTGAAAGAGTGGCCAAGGGTACCTGAAGAGGTACATATTCCCCATTCACCCGGCGGGATCACCAGTCCCAGTTTACCTGACAGGGCCGAATCTCCGGAGTGAATTACCACCACCAGGTTCTTCATGTTCTTTACAAACAGATCCCCCCCGTTTTCTACGATCAGCTCACATGAATCAAGCAGCGCAGTATCTTCAGCAGATCTCTTCTCAACGAGAGCCAGAATGGCTTTTCCGGCAGCCTCAGCAAATAGCCCGGCAACGGAACTCATTGGGCCGGTTTCGCTGGCCTGTGCACATCTATACATGCTTTCCACCTCAGGGGCTAAAGACCCGGGCCCATCCGGTATGGGCAGTGGATCCAGTGTGGAAGCAAAGGAGGGGTTTCTGGCAATATGATCGGAAAGCAGCGAATAAAGACGCTCTTGCTCCTCCCTGCAAACGGCTTCCAAAGAAGACTGATAAAGGTGATGGCTTAGCCCTATCAGAAGGTCTGACTCACGATGCACAGATGAAAAGAATCGGAAGCGGTCCGAATTCATTTCTTCGCGATATATCCTTGGTTGGTACAAGCTTATGCTCCGAAGTTGAGTTCAAAAAGCTGAAGTGGACATGCTTTAATACAGAGTTCACACGCGACACAACGATCGGGTGAGAATTTCAGTTTACGGTTAGAATTCTTCATGGTAAGGGCACCCGGGAAGCAGACCGAAGCACAGGCCCCGCAGTGAATACAGTCTTTTTCATTGAAAAGAATGGTTTTTACCACAGGTGAGATATGAACCTTCCTGTCTTTGAGGTACTCCAGTGCCTCATCCATCTTCGCAGCCTCGCCACGCATCTCAATAAGCAGATTTCCCTCTTTCCCATGGGTGATGTCGGCATTGAGTATGTTAATGCTCACATCATAATCCTTAATCAACACATAGGTGATGGGCTCATTTACCCGATCAGCCGGAAAACGGAGTACCAGTCTTTTTTTAACTCTTTTCACCACTGGGATTTTAGTTTTAATTTCACCTTATCTCTAATGAGTTCAGTCCCTTTCCTGCAGGGAAGGCCTCCAGGGGTTCGCTTAGCAGGAAAGCACCTTCTTCAATCTGTTTCTTCAAAATACCCGCAATCTTCCTGGCCTTGTATAAGCTTGAAAGAGAGGAGGTTCTTATTTTTTTGCCGTTAAATTCAATCTCCCCCGACATGAGCTGCGCGTAATTTACCCTTCCAAGTTCGGGATGGTCGGGATTGCCATAATCCAGGATGCGGGTGGTAATCTGTTCGTTTCTGATCATCAACCTGGCTGCCATTTCCTCATCGAGAACAGGAATTGGGATCCCGATTCCCACAAACATGGATACGCCGTATTTTTCGTAATAGGCTGCTTTAATGTATTCGGAGCTCATGTTTCTTGCATCGCCCATTACAGTGAGCGTAGCCGCATTTGATACCGGCACACCGTGCTCATTCAGCTCTGCGTTACTTTTATACTGTGTTCCATGCCAGCTCACATAAGCAGTGGTGCCTCCCAGGAAAATTCTGGTTCCCAGTCCAATGGTCCGCATATCCGGATCGTTGAGCAATGGGCTCAGTTCTCCTGAGGTGCTGTAGTTAGCATTCCCCATTCGTGGAAGCAGGCTACCCATATAGGTATATTTTATCCTGTTTGAAGCATTTACCGCAGCTGGATAATTCTGGTAAGCATTCCGGGGATTGAACATAATCATCTCGTTGATGTTCTCCCGGTTAATTGTGGTGCGTATATCGCGCCTTGGATAGCAGTCAGTTCCTTTGGCATGGGCCACTAATTCCAGGTCTTTTCCGTCGATCAGCTCTTCGATGATATGTGCACCACCGTAATCGGGTCGTTCGGGGTGGTTTTCAGTTGCACCGATATAAAGATCTACTGCCGCAATTCCAGAAAAAACAGGTACACCATTAAGAGTGGCGCTTTCTATTCGGATGGGTGGATCAGAGTGGCCGGTGTTTATGAGCATGCCTGAAGAGCACATGGGGCCAAAGGTGGCCGTGGTAACCACATCTACCTTTTCAACAACCTGGGCAGGCGAAAGGTCCCTTCCCATGGCAGAAACTTCTTCGGCAGTGAGAACAACTGCTTTACCCTTCTTTATTTTCTCATTGATTTCCTGGAAACTCTTCTTTACCGGCATTTGGAAGCTTTTTAAATGGTCCCGAAATCATCCGTCCTGATCCATCCCTCCCTTCCGTCGATGATTCGGATGTTATGCCACCCGGTCACCTCTTCATTCACCTTCACCCTGGTTCCTTCGTGGAGGATGAACAACTCTGTCCCGGTTTCACTGGGTGTACTTCTTACAAGTACCGAAGGAGATAGAATAATTCCAGATTCCGGATGTATTATTTCGTGATGACTTGCAAGCGCTGAAGATAATGTAAAAACGGTAAACAGCAAGCCTGCCAGGGAGGCAAAAAAACTGGTTTTCTTCAAGGTAAGCCCCCTGGTAAAGATATAGAGCAAAAGGAAGGCAAGGGTAAACACAAAGCCAGCCAGCGCCATAATACTCCATGCATGTTCGGGTAAGGCATGGACTGCTTTGGAGAACCAGGTCCGGAGAAAAAATTCAGGGACTTCCTCAAAGGCATCCGACTTATAGCGGGAAAGGAACTCCAGGTTGTTTTCTGCATCATTCATCGAGGGGTCCAGCTTCAGAGCTTTCTCGTAGTAAAGAACTGCGTGACCAATACTGTTGGAGCGAAAGGCCGCATTGCCCATGTTGTAAAATAACTCGGGTGATTCAAAACCGGATTCCACCACTCTCTGCCAGCTTTCCAGAGCCGATTCAAAATTACCCTGCTCATAAAGTGACAGAGCGTCCATATAAAGTGAATCGGAAGATGCAAGCATCTGGCTTGCACTTAATAGCATGATGATGCTCAGTTTAATTAATTTCATCACAGGCTGTTTTCCAGGTTTCTTACTAATTGCATTGCATCCCGATAGAGCTGTTCGGTTCCGGACTTCTGAGATGAGGGAGCGAAACGGGAAAATTCACTTTCATCAATGATACGGGAAAACTCTTCCATCACCTCAGGTGATACATTCCTGGAAGCCAGTTCAGCACTGATCCCTTCCTTGGACAGTCCTGAGGTTTCAATATTCAGTTTATCAGCTACATAACCCCATATTGCCTTGCCAACTTCTTCATAAAAACGATCTTCATCCCCACTTTTCCGATATTTATCGGCAAGCTTAAACCTGTATAAGGCAGATCGACTGGCCTTCCGGTTTTTCACGATTCTCAGATCGGCATTTCGTCGCGATACAGCCCTGATATAGAGAATAACCATGATGAAAACCAGTAATGCAATTAGGTAAAACATTTTATACCAACGCTGATCCATGAGGCTATAGGCCACCGGTGTCAAAACAGGAGGCATGCGCGTGATATCCCGGATATCCGTTCCCAGGTCTTCCACACTTTCCTGCATTATACCCGGAATATAAACGCTTCCGCTTCCGTCTTCTGCATCACCCTTCAATACAGTGAAATTGAACTCGCTGCTGGTGCTTGAACGATATTTGCCTGAGCCATGGTCAAACCAGGAAAATTGAACGGGTGCAATTCTGAAGCGTCCGGCATGCCTTGCGACAATGGGATATTCATAAGTTACGGAGCCTCCAATCTGGTTCCCGGAGACAGATATATTCATGGAATGGCTCACATCATAAAGGTCATGATCGGGTGGCAGGTTCACCTCAGGCTTGCCCAATAAGGGCAAATTCCCGGTTCCCCGGATGGTAATCTTAAGGCTCAGGGCCTCGTTGACCTCAACTTCGTCCTCGGAAAGCTCAGCCGTCATGGTGAAGTTTCCAACACCACCGGTAAATCCTGCCGGTGCCCCGGAAGGCAAGGGTTTTACATTGATGGTAACCGGGCGTGTTGCCAGCTTTGTGGGTACATCCTGTACACCGCTGAAGAAGGGATCATCGAAGAAGCTGTCAAATACACTGTTGCTTTGCCTCTGGACCCTTTGCTGAACCATCCACTCTGATTCAAAGGGCTCGATGACAAGCTTTCCTGATTTCTGAGGGATGAGGATATGACGCTGAATGACCTGGGTGACATACTGTTCTCCGTTAATATCCTGCCTTGTGGCACTGGCGTCGGGGTCCAGTGATTTTTTATAAAAGCCCTCGTAGGGTATATCTTTTGTACCACCCGCCGGCCTCGTGTTTACACGGGTATAAACCCTTAGTGCGCTCACAAGCTGCTCACCCACATATACATCTTTCTTACTGGGCAGTACCCGAAGAAAGACAGGGTCGGATCCATTGGAATCCGCACTTCCGGCTGATCCGTTCGATCTGGCACCCTGGCTATTGCCCCCCTGGGAGGATTGTTGAGAAGCACTTCCTGTGACTGTTATCTTAATCTGGTTCGTTTTATATTCCTTCCTTCCTACGCGCACAGCCGCCGGTAGTATGGTAAAGGTTCCCGCCTGGTTTGCCCTGAAGATGTGGGTATAGGTCACCACCGTCTCCATGGTCATCTTTCCGTTGACCCATTGCGAATGGGATGAATAGGACGAAAACGGGCCGGCCATTAGTTGAAAACCATCCATTTCCGGAAGCATTACATCCCCCTGTTTGGATCCTTCAATAACGTACTGGAACTGCTCCCCTGCCCTGACTGTTGCAGGCGCTGTGGCTTTATAAGTCTCATCCTGAGCACTTAATACCACTCCTGACAGAAGCAGGGCAAAGATCCATATGTTTCGTTTAATGTACATTCAGATTAAAGTCACTCAATTTACCAATCCTTTTCTGTTTTCACCTTGGCAGCAGCAGCCTTTTTCTTATCCACTTTTTCCTTCACATCTTTTTCCTGTTGCTGAATGGCTTCCAGCATGCGTTCAGCATCCTCTCGCGAGATCTCCAGTGGTTTTGCCTCTTGTTCCTGCTCCTGCTGGTCCTGGTTTTCCTGCTCCTGTTGGTCCTGGTTTTCCTGATCCTGCTGGTCCTGGTTTTCCTGATCTTGCTGGTCCTGGTTTTCCTGCTCCTGCTGGTCCTGGTTTTGCTGCTCCTGCTGGTCCTGATTCTCCTGCTCCTGAAGCTTCTCCCTTGCGTATGCAAGATTATATTTGGAATCCTGGTCCGAAGGGTTTCGTCGAAGGCTGTTTTTATAGGCTTCAATGCTCTCGGCATATTTTTCGGATTCCAAAAGGCTGTTGCCAATGTTGTGCCAGACATTTGCCAATGCAAGAGGATCTTCTGCCTTATCTGCCAGGCTTTCATATTGTTCGAAGCTTTCCTCGTATTTCTCTTGTTTATATAGCGCAGCCCCCGTATTATACTCTGCCTCGAAGGATTCCTGGTTAATATCTTCAGCCATTCTGAACTTCACCTCTGCCTCGCTGAAATCGCCATGTTCGTAGGATTTTACACCCTGGCGGTTCACTTTCCGCTCATTTTGTGCCTGCAAGGTGAAGGTGCTCGCAAGCAGAACTGAAGCAAGGACCATCCGGGCCATTTTTTGAATTGATATGGAATATGATTTTCTCATCACTTCTCCGTTTTGAACAGGTTATAACGTTTCAAAATGGGATTTTTTCTTGAACGGATCATGGACTCAAGGAAGAGGAAAAGGAGTGCAAATCCAGCAAAATACTGAAAGCGTTCTGCAAAATCGGAAAAGACCCGGGTACTTATATCCCGCTTTTCCAGTTGCTCCAGCTCATCCTCCAGGCTAGAGATCCGGTCGCCTGCAATATAGGCTCCATTTCCTGCTGCAGCCACTTCCTTCAGAAGCTTATCATTCAATTTGCTGACCACAACCTGACCTTCCCGGTCGCGCCTGTTGGAATTGCTTCCGGGACGCACAGGAATGGGCACACCGTTAGGATCTCCAAGGCCGACTGTATAGATCCTGATTCCCCGCTCAGCAGCTTTTGTGGCCTCTCCCACAGCATCATCTTCATGACTCTCGCCGTCGGTTATCACCACAATGGCCTGGCTTGGACGTACACGGCCCCTGGTCTCTTCATCGCCATAAGACGAAAATGACCTGGCTGCCAGTTTGATAGCGGCTCCTATGGAGGTGCCCTGTTTTGAAACCATGTCGGGTCCTGCCCCTGCAAGAAACATCTTCACACTGGGATAATCGTCTGTAATCGGAATCTGAATATAAGCATCTCCGGCAAATACGATCAGGCCGACCTTATCGTTTGACATCCTGTCTACCATGCGATTGATCATTTGCCTGGACCGCTCGAGCCTTGAGGGCTTGATATCCTCAGCAAGCATGCTGTTGGATACATCCAGGGCGATAATAATCTCCCGGCCCTTAGTCTCAACCTCCTCCAGCTTTGAGCCAACCCTGGGTCCGGAAGCTGCTACTATGAGCAAGGTAGTACCCATGAAGAGTAAGAAGAACTTCCAGTGGTGTGCGGATACTGATGCATCAGGCATAAGCACCTCCATCAAGCGGGGATCCCCCATTCTCTTAAGGGAGCGCCTCCTGTGCCTCCAGTAAAGACCATAACCCACCAGCATAAGCAGCATGGCGCTAAGGAACCAGAGTATCTCTTTATGTGCAAATTGTATCATTCTAGGGTATGGTTCTGAATATGGTATACCTGAGCATAATCTCAAACAAGAGGATCAGCATAGCAGCCAGCAGGAAGGGAAAATACTCTTCCTTCTTATTGCTGAATTGCTTCACATCCATCCTGGTTTTCTCAAGCTCATCGATCTGCTGATATATTTCCCTGAGTTTATGATTGTCGGTGGCCCTGAAATAAGTGCCGTCGGTGGTCGCTGCAATTTTCTTTAGAACAACCTCATCGATTTCCACAGGCATGCTCCTGGTAATGGTCCTGCCAAAGGCATCCTGAACAGGAACCGGTGCTGTTCCCCGGGTTCCCACACCAATGGTATAAACCCTGATTCCAAAGCTGGCTGCTATTTCTGCCGCAGTGACCGGTCCAACATCACCCCGGTTGTTTACACCATCGGTAAGCAGAATCACCACCTTACTTTTGGCCTTGCTATTCTTTATGCGGTTGACAGCAGTAGCCAGTCCCATTCCGATTGCTGTCCCGTCTTCAT
>JAOZLK010000224.1 GCA_029934875.1 Bacteroidales bacterium
AAGGGTGAAGATTATTAACTCAAACCAGAGCTCTTCCTGCTTTTTAAAAAGGCGATGATTATATCTCCAAAGCCCTTGTTCGCAGATTCAATAAATCCGTATGTAATCCCGGCCAATCCCAGGGTGGCAAAGAAGGCACTAAACATTGACCATAGGCCATGGCCCTCCTGTTTTGTTAGCCGGAAATTGTGCACTAAGAATAGATAAGCTTCCGGGTATCAGGAGGGCCCCGCCTATACCCTGAAAGACCCTGGCTGTAATTAATTGCGTTGCATTTGTTGAAATCCCGCAAAACAGGGAGGCAATCATGAAGAGGAATAAGCCAAGGCCAAAAATCCGATTTCGTCCATATCGATCTCCCATGGCGCCTCCAATCAGCAATAGGGCTGATAAAAATAAGGAGTAAGCATTTACAACCCATAGTAGTTGAGGTCCGCTAAGTCCCAGGTCGTGTTGAAGCGCGGGCAAGGCAATATTGAGTGCACTTCCATCAATAAATACAAGACTCGATGCCAAAATGGTAACAAGCAGGGTCCATCTCTCATTAGAACTGTAATTTACCCTTGCCATCTCATAACCTTTTTAATGATAATCTCCTTTCTTAATCCGGCCTAAAATCCCAGAAACTAATACACCTATCTTCTCAATCATTCTTAATATATAATCTCGCTGATACATCTGAGGCTAAGTTAGAAATGGAATTAAACCAAGTTAAGGAAAAATCAATTGTTATAATTATGTAGATATTAGTTAGTTGGGTTGGTGGAAATGCCTTTTTTAGTGTGGGAGATGAACAGAAAACTTGCCACTAAGCCCAATACAGCAAAGAGGGTCATTACGGCATATACTTTGTGGTGACCTTCAGCACCGGGATTATTGTCCAATAAGTATCCCAGCCAGGGGCCCAGGAAAATGTCGGGTGTAAATCCCAGAATTGATATTATCCCAACAGCAGTTCCGGTATAAAAAATGGGTATTCTGGCTTCCTGGATCAGAGCAAAGTACAAAGACCTCAGACCATATACACCAACCAATACCAGAGCCAGATTTATAAGCACCAGGACTGCAGTATGGTCGAGTAAACCCAGGGCAAGCATTCCTGCTCCCAATAATGTCAGTGCAAAAGAGATGAATATTATCTTTGATGCATTTATCTTATCGGCTAAATATCCTGCCAGTATCGCCACAAAAGCACGCATCCATATTGCACCTGTAGTAAGAGCTGCTGAATTCAATTCGCTGTAGCCCAGAACCTCGTTTGCATATAATGATAGGTAGTCGCTCATTTTGTACCCCACATAGGCACAGATTATTATTACAGACAGTAACCAGATGGAGGGATATTTCATGAGGGAGATAACCTGGCTGGCCCTGACCCGATCGGCAGGCCTGTACTGCTTATTGTCCGGAACAAACCGCCAAACCAGGGCACCACTGATCATGATAAATATGGAGGTGAACAGGACTACATTTAGAAAGGCAGAGATTCGATCTGCCGAATGGTTTGCCTGGCTGGTGGATTCGGGACTAAAATCGGAAAAAATAATTAGGGCCATGGTTCCCAACAATGCTGCAGTCGTTCCTCTGCCTGCTTCGAGCCAACCAAAAGCACTGCCCTGAGAATCGGCTCCTCCCCATTCCCGTGTGGCCCTGATTAAAGCAGCCCAGAACAGCAGGATGGTGGTTACGCCCCAGAAAGCATATAAAAACATCATGCTTCCCTTCAAGGGAACAAAGTACATTAGCATCCCTCCCAGGGATGTCAGCCACAGAGCAAAGCTCATCAGCTTACGGGAAGGGAACTTATCGGCCAGTGGCCCTCCAAAAAAATATGAGAACATTGCAAAAATACCATAAATTGAGAAGTATGTTCCCAATTCAGTATTTGTAATATCAAATACAATCAGTAGTGTTGGCCTGAATATGCGTACTAAAACAAAGGGTAAAAAGAAAATGCTTTCACCGGCTATGATTAGCGCGATTATTGTGGAGCTGCTTCTGGCAGGCGATTTTGATCTAAGCATTAATTCATTTCAAGTCTTAAAGGAAGCAAATGTAGTAAATACATGAAACTGACGAGCTCTTGCTCCAGCATAGTAGAGAAGAATTTTTGTAAATTGCTTGTTGTAAACATCCCATTGGAAAAATGAAAAGATTCAAAATCGCAGTATTGGCAATGATGCTAATGCTTATTGCCTGCTCATGCAGCACTGAGAAATCAATGCAGGATTATCCCTATCAGCCGGTTCCTTTTACCCAGGTCAGGCTTACGGATAAGTTCTGGGCACCCAGGATTGAAACCAACCGGGCAATCACCATCCCCTTTGCCTTCAAAAAAAGCGAGGAGACCGGGCGAATAGAGAACTTCCTGGTTGCAGGAGCTTTGTCTGATGGGAAATGGACCGGAGGCTTTGGATTTAATGATTCCGATGTATCTAAAATTATAGAAGGGGCATCCTATTGCCTGAATGTAAAGCCTGATGAAAAGCTGGATTCGCAACTTGATGAATTGATCCGCTACTATGATGCTGCCCAGGAGGAAGATGGCTTTTTGTATACGCTCTGGTCGGCACGTGAGACGGTAGATCAATACGATAACCTTTGCTGTAAACCGAATCTAAATGATCGCTGGTCAGAAATCCCACATGCCCATCAGCTTTATAATGTGGGCCATATGTACGAAGCGGGTGCTGCTCATTACCAGGCCACGGGTAAAACCGCGTTGCTGGATGTTTGTATAAAAAATGCCGATCTGATTTGTTCTACCTTTCATCCCGGAGGGCTTACAGAACCTCCCGGCCACCAGGAGATCGAACTTGGGCTGGTCAAGCTCTACCGTGCAACAGGGGATGAAAAATACCTGGAACAGGCCAAATATTTTCTTGATCTGCGTGGACGGAACCTGGAGGGCAGATCCAGCTCGATGAGCTATAACCAGGATCATAGTCTGGTGCTTGAGCAGGATGAAGCCGTGGGTCATGCGGTACGTGCCAATTACATGTATGCTGCCATGGCCGATGTGGCAGCGCTCACCGGTGATTCCTCATACCTGAAAGCCATCGACCGACTGTGGAACAATGTGGTCACGAAAAAGCTATATCTCACCGGCGGTGTGGGAGCTTCACACCAGGGTGAAGCCTACGGAAAAAATTATGAGCTGCCTAACCTTACGGCTTACAGCGAAACATGCGCATCCATAGCCAATGTTTACTGGAATCACCGCATGTTTCTTTTACACGGCGATGCGAACTATATTGATGTAATGGAGCGATCGCTTTATAATGCGGTACTTAGTGGCGTGGCACTTGATGGGAAGCATTTTTTCTATCCCAATCCACTGGCATCAGACGGCAGCCATGCACGTAGTCCATGGTTTGGTTGTGCCTGTTGTCCAAGTAACCTGACCCGGTTTATGGCCAGTTTAGGCGGGTATATGTACGCAGTCCGCATGGATGCAATATACATCAACCTCTTTGCTGGAAGCACGGCTAGCGTGGAAGTTGGGGGAATGAAAGTAAAGCTTACCCAGGATACAGGATATCCCTGGGATGGACTGGTGAAAATAGTGCTTGAACCTGAAAGTAAGGCTTCCTTCACCATAAGGATCCGCATTCCGGGCTGGGCGCAAGATCATGCTGTTCCGGGAGACCTTTATTCCTTTATGAATAAGATTGATGAAAAAGCTTCCCTTAAAGTAAATGGAAATGAGATTGCACTTGAGATGGATCATGGATACGCAGTAATTGACAGGCAATGGAAGGAAGGTGACGAAATTGAATTGTACCTGCCCATGCCGGTTCGCAGGGTGATGGCCAAGCAGGCAGTTGAGGCAGACCGGGGAAGGGTAGCCTTGCAACGGGGCCCACTTGTTTATTGCATCGAGCATCCTGATGTACCTGAAGGCAAAGTCGATCAGGTGCTGATCACGGATGATGCTGAGTTCAGTACAAAATTTCAGGAAAATCTGTTGGGAGGAATTACAATAATTGAAGGAGAAGCCTTTAATTTAATTCCCTATTATGCCTGGGCCCACAGGGGAAAGGGGCAGATGGCAGTCTGGATCCAGAGAAAGGCCAGTCTTTAAGCATTCGTTCTGTTGACTAGAGATCACCCAGCATAAAGACTTCAATCTCCGCCTCAATATCCCAGAGGTATTTTCTAAATAAGACCTTTTCGCCCGGAAAACTAGATGTCTATGTTTAAAAATGTACTTTTGTGTGTTTTTTAACGGAATGTATCGAAGGGTTGTATTTATTTAGGGATGCAGTAAAATGTTTAACCGTAGAAGTTGATATCAAATGAAGAAGGTTAGAGAGCCATTGGCGATAATAGGTATAGGATGTAAGTTTCCGGGAAATGTTAACTCTCCGGAAGAGTTCTGGGAGTTAATTGTTAGCGGCGGGGATGGCGTCACAGAGGTCCCTGCAGATCGTTGGAATGTAGATGCTAAATTTTCACCAGACTTTAGAACTGCAGGAAAGATCAGTGTAAGAAAAGGTGGTTTTATCAAAGACATTGACAAATTTGATGCTCCCTTCTTCGGTATTTCACCCATGGAGGCTACTCGTATGGATCCCCAGCAAAGGATGGCTCTGGAGCTCTCATATGCAGCCATTGAGGATGCTGGTCTCACATTCAATGACCTGGACGGCTCACGAACTTCAGTATATATAGGAATCTCATCTCATGATTACGGTGACATTCAAAATTCTCCACTGGAACAGATCAACATAGGATCCCATACCAACCTGGGTTCGGCCCTTTGTATCACAGCAAACAGAATCTCGTATTTCTATAACCTGAAGGGTCCCAGTATGGCCCTTGACACCGCATGTTCATCCTCACTGAACGCAGTTCACATGGCCTGCAGAAGTATATGGGATAATGATGCCGATCTTGCTTTTGCCGGAGGGACAAACGCTATTCTTAAGCCTGAACCCCAGATGGGTTTTTCCAAAGGAGGTTTTCTTTCGCCTGATGGTATATGCTATGCCTTTGATTCCCGTGCCAACGGATATATACGCAGTGAAGGTGCCGGTGTGATAATTATCAAGCCCCTTTCCCGCGCCATAGAAGACGGAGATCATATTTATACCACCATCAGAGGATCCGGGGTGAACCAGGATGGAGCAACAAAGGGAATTTCTGTTCCCAGTGGTACAGCCCAGCGGGCGATGATCAAAATGGCATACGAGGATGCGGGAGTGGATACCCGCCAGGTAAAATATGTGGAGGCCCATGGTACCGGAACCTTTGTTGGTGATCCAATTGAAGCAAAATCTATCGGAAGTGTCGTTGGAAGCGAGCGGGATGACAATTGTTATATAGGATCGGTGAAATCAAATATCGGTCACCTGGAGCCTGCTTCGGGTATTGCAGGGATCATTAAGCTGGCCCTTGCCATGGAAAACAGGGTGATCCCTCCCAACATACATTTTAAAAAACCAAACCCGAACATTCCTTTCAATGAACTGAATCTGGAGGTGCCAGTTTCTGCCATGAAATGGGATGATGAGGAAAACGGAAGCGTATATGGAGGTATAAATAATTTTGGTTTCGGGGGTGCCAATGTACACCTTGTGCTTGAAGGCATGCCAAGGGAGAAAGAGACAAAAAGGAAAGCTGAAGAGAAACTTCAAATTTGCACCCTCTCTGCCAGTGATCCACAGGCATTGAGAGAACTGACAGAGTCATACATTTCTTATTTCAGAGATGAGAATAATAAGGCCAGCCTTGAGGATATTTGTTATTCGTCGACTGTTCGCAGAACCCATCACAACAAGCGTTTGTCTGTTGTAGGCGCATCCAAAGAGGAGATGGCCGATCATCTTCAAAAGTATCTTGAGGGGGAGAATCTTACTGAAATTTCAGAAGGGAAAGGCATTGAAACCCAGGGAAAAGTTGCATTTGTTTTTTCAGGCCAGGGACCCCAGTGGTGGGCCATGGGCAGGCAACTTCTGGAAAATGAACCCTTGTTCCGGACAAACATTCAGAAACTGGATGTCCTACTCGGTAAACATGCCGACTGGTCGCTCATTGAAGAGCTGACAAAGGATGAAGCGAGCTCCCGCATCAGTGAAACAAATATTGCGCAACCTGCTATCTTTTCCATCCAGATCGCCCTTTTTGAAATGTGGAAGGCACTGGGAATTCAGCCATCGGCCGTGGTTGGACACAGTATAGGAGAAGTGCCCGCAGCATATGCTTCCGGGGCGTTGACCCTGGAACAGGCGGTCCTGCTCATTTTCCACAGAAGCCGTGTTCAGTTCAAGGCTACAGACAAGGGAAGGATGCTGGCAGCAGCTTTAACAATTGCTGATGCTAGCGCTTTAATCCAGGACAGGCAGGATAAGGTTTCCATTGCTGCAGTGAACGGTCCGGCCATGGTGTCGCTTGCCGGAGATACAGACGTGATTGAGCAGATTGCAGAGGAACTGGATAAGAAGGATGTATTTAACAGGATGCTTCAGATCAACGTTCCCTTTCATTGTCACCACATGGAACCCCTGAAGGAAGAATTGTTGGATTCATTGAAATCATTGAAACCTTCTGCAAGCATCATTCCCTTCTATTCAACGGTTACAGGAATGGTCCTCGACGGAGAGAAACTGGATAACAAATACTGGTATCGCAATGTCAGGGAAACAGTAAGTTTCACCAGCGCCATTGATGAAATGATCAATGACGGATTTGACACCTTTATTGAACTGGGGCCACACCCCATTCATGCCCTTGGTATTAATGACCTCCTGGAGGCCAGGCAGAAAAAAGGACTGGTCATTTCCTCCATCCGTAGACAGGAGGAAGAAAAGCGTACCTTCCTTTCCTCTGCAGGTCAACTCCATACCTATGGTCATTCCCTGAATTGGAAAGCGCTCTACAGCGATCCTCTTTACGTTTCTCTGCCAGCTTACCCCTGGCAAAAGGAGCGCTACTGGCTGGAAACCGAAGAAGGACTGAAGACACGATTGGGTGACTTCGTTCATCCCCACCTAAAAAGCAAAACAGTTTCCCAGAGAGAGAACAACAATATTATCTGGGATATAAACCTGGATAAAAGGTCACACCCCTACATTGATGACCACAAGGTTCAGGGCCCCATCGTTTACCCGGGTGCCGGTCACGTTGAACTCTCCATATCAGCTGCGCTGGCTTCCTTTGGCGAGAAGTTTGAGTTCCTTGAGGACCTTAATTTTGAAAAT
>JAOZLK010000008.1 GCA_029934875.1 Bacteroidales bacterium
AGAAGGTGAACCCGGGGGCGGGCCATTTTATGTCTGTTCCGATTCAGGCAATGTGAGTTTGCAAATTGTTGAGTCATCTCAGATTGACCTGGATAAAGCCCACCAGGCAGCGGTATTTGGGGAATCGTCCCACTTCAACCCGGTTGACCTGGTATGCAGTATTCGCGACTTCAAAGGAAATAAGTTTAACCTGAATCAATTCGTGGATTATAATACCGGATTCATATCCAGTAAGTCGATGGGAGGGAGGCCCCTGAAGGCACTTGAACTGCCGGGACTCTGGAACGGTTCCATGGCCGCTTGGCTCACGGTTTTTGTGGATGTTCCAGTGGAAACCTTCTCCCCGGTAAAAACTGTATTTGACTTACTCCGCGAGGAGCACCAGGGCTGATCGGTATATAAAAGACCTAAACCAGGTCCCTTCTATTCCAAAAGACCAACATCAATATCCTGTGGAGCATTTACCAGTGACTCCTGCAGTTGAGCCTCAGCTTTTACAAGGTGCAGAACATTAAGGAAGAGGTTTTTGCTTTCATTAAGCATCTCCATATAGGTAACACTCACCTTAACACCCTTCTGGGTTTTCTTCAGGATTTTGATCCGGTTCAGCAGGATCTCATTGACCATATTAATCATCTCATCCCGGCGATTACTCAGCTCATCAATACTGTGGTAACTTTTGTCCTGCATAATGCTGATGGCAAAGTTGAAGAACTCGCTGGATTTATCGTTGAACACCTTCATGGCTTCATTCTGCTCCTTATCCAGGGCATGATTATTATCAAGATGAGTGTAGGCTGGTTGAATGATGTGTACAAGGGAGTTACTCATCTCCTTCATATAAGCCACCACCTGAACATAATAATGTCCGCTTTCCAGTTCGTTTTCTTTGAATTTCTGGAGGGTTTCAGGGATATTTTCCTGAATCTTGCGAATTTCCTTATTCAGATGCTTGGCATCCTTCCTGAGTTGTTTCAGCTCCTTATGCTTCTCCTTAAAGAAGCTGGTGTATGAGTGATAGAATATTTTTGAAACCTCGATTATTTTTATTTTTACCTCTTCATTGCAGATACTCAGCACCTGGTTGGAAGCAGTGATTCCCTCCTTGTCGAAGGCCTCCATGTTTTCCGCCCTTTTCTTGTGAAAAGCATGAGTCCTCAAAAGGATGAAGATTGCCAGTACAAGGAGGATCAGAATCACCGGAAGTTTTCCGAAGAATATTAAGGATGCGATCAGGAATGATGCCAGGAATGCGGTGAAAGCCGTAAAGAACCAACCACCAATCACAGTAAGCACTCCGGTGATGCGATATACGGCACTTTCCCGGCCCCAGGCTCCATCGGCAAGCGAGGTTCCCATTGCCACCATAAATGTAACATAGGTGGTGGACAGGGGTAGCTTCAAGGAGGTTCCTATTGCGATCAGGATACTGGCTACCACCAGGTTCACGCTGGCGCGAACCAGGTCAAATGCAAGCCCCTGGTCATCTTTGCTCCGTGCTTTTTCAGCATCAAATCTTGATTCCACAAAGCGGGTAATGGCCGGCGGTGCAATTCTTCCTGCCATAGTGCTGGTTTCCACAGCCCTTCGCACTATAAAACGGGCCAGGGTAGAGGAGGCAAAACGCTCTGATCCTTCTCCCTGCCGGCTCAGGTCAAGGGTTGTGGCGGTCACAGATTTGGCCTTTTTTGAAAATCTCAGGGTAAGAACCATGATCAGGCCAGCAGCGATCAGGAAAAAGACGGGTGTAACCACTGGTTCGCGTAATGCCGTCATGAGATAATTGCCGGGTTCTGTACTGCCTGAAGCCATAAAGGCTTTAAAAGATTCAAAACCGGCCAGGGGAACCCCGATGAAATTTACCAGGTCATTACCGGCAAAGGCCATGGCCAGGGCAAAAGTTCCAACCAGAACTGTGATTTTCAATACGTTGACTCTTGTGAATAAAATCAGCAGCTGGAAAAAGATTGTCCAGCCTACAAAAGAGATGAGCATGATCTGGGTTGTATGCTCCTTGATGTAGCCAAGCATATCGGGGGAGATCAGGGTTGATCCTTTGGCCCCTTTGATCAGAAGGAAAAAAAGGATGGCTGTAATAGCAAAACCGCCCCAAAGACCGGTCCAGTATTTGAAGGTTTTTTTGACATTGAAAGAGAAGGCGAGCCTCACGAACCACTGAATAATCATTCCAATGCTAAAAGCCACAACCACTGAAAGGAATATTCCCACAATGATCATTACTGATCGTTCCACATTGATGTAGTCACTAACCTTATGGAGGGAGTCTACCGCCGTGCTAACCTTAAAAATTGCAACGGCCACTGCCGCTCCCAGAATCTCAAAAACAATAGAGACCGTGGTGGATGTGGGTAGGCCGATTGTATTAAAGAAGTCAAGCAAAAGTATGTCCGTGATCATCACTGCAAGGAAGATGACCATGATCTCATTAAAGGCAAAAAACTCCGGATTGAAGATGCCTTTCCTGGCCACTTCCATCATTCCGTTGGAAAATACTGCCCCGACAAGAACCCCAACAGCAGCAATGGCCAGAATTATTTTAAAAGGTGCTGCTTTGGATCCGATAGCCGAATTGAGAAAATTCACTGCGTCGTTGCTGACACCAATAATCAGGTCAGAGATGGCCAGTAGAAAAAGGACAGCAACAATAAGAATGTAATATGACTCCATTTAAGTATTGTTTAAGATACGAGGCAAAAATATAGCTTATATTCAGTTAGACAATATTAAGCCCGACTTAAGCATGCGTAAAACTAATGTTATTCTTCATGCTAAGAAAAATTTTGAATTATATTGTGTGCAACTTCTAAGAAATTCTTATGAATGAACACATTTCCATCACCTTGGTACAGCCCGATATTTTTTGGGAGGATGTTGCTCAGAACCTGGATATGCTGGATGCCATGTTTGTGGATAGTTTGGAAAATACCGACTTGCTGGTTCTGCCCGAAACATTTTCAACCGGGTTTACCATGAGGGCCGATCATTTTGCAGAAGATGAAAAAGGATTGACCCTCAGCTGGATGAAGGAGCTGGCCAGGAAAAATGATCTTTGTGTGTGCGGAAGCCTGATTTTCAGAGATGGAGCCAGGATCTCCAACAGGCTGTACTGGATTACGCCTGACGGAATTGGTGGGTACTATGATAAAAGGCACCTTTTCCGGATGGGGCGTGAGGATCAGCATTATACACCCGGAGATTCCAGGGTGATCATAAATTTAGGAGATTTTCGCCTAATGCCCCAGATTTGTTACGATCTCCGCTTCCCAGTTTTTGCAAGGAACCAGAACGATTATGATATCCTCTTCTATGTGGCAAACTGGCCTGCTCCAAGACACCTGGTATGGGAAACCCTTCTGCGGGCCAGGGCCATAGAAAACCTGGCCTATGTTATCGGTGTCAGCCGGTCGGGAAGGGATGGGGAAGGAGTTGATCACCTGGGTGGTAGCTGCGTGGTAGATCCCATCGGCCGTATTGAACACATCCTCGGACCGGAACCGGGTGTGCTGCATTTTGGTATTGAGCTAAAAAAAGTCAGAGAATTTCGTGAGAAATTCCCAGCCTGGAAAGATGCTGATAAGTTTAAGCTTTTATAGCTCGGATCAAGGTTCTTAGCAACTGCAACCACATCCGCCACCGCCACCCTGTGCGCCGTCATCACAGCTTCCTTTGTCGTCACATGATCCATCTCCACTTCCACTTCCGCAACCGCATCCGCCGTCGCCATGACTGTGTCCGTGATTCAGTTCTTCCTCGGTGGCTTCGCGTACCTCTGTCACCTCTCCTTTGAAAAACAGATCGTTACCGGCCATGGGGTGGTTGAAGTCCATTTCAACGGCCTCCGCATCAATGGTCAAAATCTTACCGTTCATTCTTCTGCCTTCTGCGTCCATCATGGGAACCATGTTACCCACTTTTAAAAGGTTTTCATCAGTTTTCCCATCAACCTCGAAAATATTTTTGGGCACATGCACTACTGCCGATTCCACAATGGGGCCATATGCATCTTCCGAATTCAGAAGGAATTCAAAATTATCACCGGAAGTAAGTCCACTCAGGTTTTCCTCAAATTTGGGTAATAAGCCACCAGTCCCGAATATAAAGGTAAGTGGATTTTCGGGTGTTAGTGCTTCGACAATTTCACCTTCCTGCGATCCTGAACGAAGTTCATAAACGATGGATACTGCACTATTTTTCTCTGCTATCATGATTTCAAATTTTAAAGGCACAAAGAAAACAATAATTTCTCTCTTATTAAAGTGAGAAACTGGTGCAATTGCATTTTAACAATAATTTTTGCTAAGCAGGATAAATAAATCCATCAGAAATATGAGTTAAAGCCAACTCTGAATACGGGGTTTGAATAAGGTGAAAAATAAGTTTGGTTCACGTCCCACAGAATCGTAAAGGAAACGGAATTATACATGCCAATCCTCTGGTTAAATCCTCCTCCCAGAAGAATTCCGTGGTAAATGAACCTGCCCTGGTCTGTTGCTTGATAATAGATATTTTTCTCCAGGCTCATTCCTTCGTACTCCGCATGGACAAAGAGATCGCTGAAAAGATTAATTGGAAGAAACTGCTCGGCATTGGTAATTATCGCATAGCGTGCAAATGTCTTCAGTCCGAATGCATGAGTAGAGTATGGAAATGGATTTGAAGGAGAGAGCTTTACTGACTGGTAGGTGTAATGGGGCCCGGCTCCAATGATCAGTCGCTCCAGGGCATGATAGCCCAGCATTGGCGCGATTTCAATATAAGTTGATGAACCAAAGGATAGCCAGAATTCGGGAACCAGGAAGAATTTCCCCCTTCGTTCGGGCATTTCTTCCTGAGCCCTTACTGTCAGCGCTAAGCTTGAAAACAGGATCAATATTAAAAGGCTCTTTTTCATGCAGGTGTTTTCTGGCACTGCAATATTATATATTTTTACAAGAAACTGGACTATTATGGTGATAATGATTACCGGGGCAAGCAGGGGTATTGGAGCATCTCTTGCTCAAGCAATGACGGCAGCCGGGCATACTGTTTTGATGGTTTCCAGGAACAGGAGCAGGCTTGAAAAGGTGATGGAGCAGTGCAATAAGTCAGCAGGTAGCACCCTGGCACATTCCATTCCATTTGATCTTAACGATCTGGCAGATCTAGAACAGGAGTTTGTTTCCCGGGTAAAAGGGATTAGCGGGACTTTGGATGTGCTGGTAAACAATGCCGGACAGTTGATCTCTAAGCCCTTCAAGGACACAAAGGTGGGGGAGGCCAGGGCCTTGTTTGACGCCAATTTTTTTGCCCCTGCACTCTTGACCCGCATATGTCTTCCCCTCATGGAGCAATCAGAGCTGAAGCATGTTGTGAATATTACCAGCATGGCGGGATTCCAGGGAGCAGCCAAATTTAGCGGGCTGTCATACTATAGTGCTTCGAAGGCTGCCCTGGGCAGTCTGACGGAATGCCTGGCCGAAGAACTGAAGGAAGAGGGTTTCAAAGTAAATGCACTGGCCATCGGATCTGTTCAAACGGAAATGCTGGCCCAGGCTTTCCCCGGCCTTAAAGCTCCCCTTGAGCCGGCTCAGATGGCTGAATATATGCGCTGGTTTGTCCTGGAGGGCTGTCGGTATTTTAACGGAAAGGTTTTACCCGTCTCTCTTTCAACTCCCTGATTATTCCATCGAATCGAGATCAAGACCTGTGACCACATTCTCGCTTGAGTACTCCTTAGCTTTGATCTGGCCTTTAAGAAGCAGTGCCCCGTTTTGGGCCAGGGCCCTCATCTCATCCTCTCCCGGATAGATGAAAACCGGGGCAATGAAGCTGACATGTTCTTTTATGTATGAGGTAAGGTCCGGATTGTGGGCAATTCCACCTGTAAGAATGATGGCATGTATCTCGCCACCAAGTACAGAAGCCATGGCGCCTATTTCTTTGCTGATTTGATAAGCCATAGCATCCTGGATCAATAAGGCTTTTGCATTTCCCTCCCTGGCAAGTTTCTCCAGCGTGGTAGCATCTTTATATCCCATATATGCAAAGAGACCTCCCTTACCGGCAAGCATCGTCTTAACTTCCTCAAGGGATTTTCCGGATTCAAAACAGTAGCGAACAAGTGCTCCAGTGGGCAGGGTACCAGACCTTTCAGGTCCGAAAGGACCTTCACCATCCAGGCCGTTATTTACATCAACCACCCGGCCCTTTTTGTGGGCACCGACCGATACTCCGCTTCCCAGGTGGGCAATGATCAGGTTTAAATCCTCATATTCCATTCCCCTCGAGTGAGCATAGGTTCTGGCTGTGGATTTTTGGTTCAGGGCATGAAAGATAGAAGTCCTTGGGAATTCGGGATGGCCACTTATCCTGGCCACATCCTGCAATTCATCCACCACCACAGGATCCGCTATACAGGCCCCGGCATTTGGAAATAAATCTCTCAACTGGTTGGCTATAAGCCCGCCCAGGTTACTGGCATGATCGCCCATTAGGCCTTCACTCAGGTCTTTAACCATGGCATCATTTACCTCATAAACACCCGACTCGATGGGCCGGATCAATCCGCCCCGTGCAATGATCAGTCCTACCTGGTCAAATGGGACATGGTTTTCTTCAACCTCCTTCAGGACCAGTTTCAACCTCAGGTCCAACTGCTCCATGCTTGTTTTATATTTACTGAGTTCATCATAATCATGTCTGATGGTCTTCAGAAATACGAATTTATTGGTCCTGTAAACTGCAATTTTTGTGGAGGTTGCACCCGGATTGATTGCCAATATGTAGTCAGCTTCCATATAAAGCACTGTTTTAGCTCTGTTTAGTCACTTTCTACCGATCAGCGGCAAACACCGCGGCCAGCAGGATTGAATCGAATTTTGCCTGGTCAGAATCAGATCTGGAGGTGAGGACAATGGGAACACTGGCACCAACGATTATGGAGGCAACTTTTGCATTAGCAAAGAAAACCAGACTTTTATAGAGAACGTTTCCAACCTCAATATCAGGCATGAGAAGCAGGTCTGTATCTCCGGCAACCTCACTTTTAATCTCTTTATGCCTCGCACTTTCCAGGGAAATAGCATTATCAAAGGCCAGTGGACCATCAACAATGCAGTTCAGGATCTGGTCCCTCTGGTTCATTTTTGATAGCAAAGCGGCATCCAGGGTAGCCCCCATTTCGGTATTCACTTTCTCCACAGCTCCAAGCACCGCCACCTTTGGTTTTTCAATCCCCAGGTTATTGAGCACATTTACCGCATTGTTGAGAATGGCGATTTTCTCAGTCAGGTTGGGGGCGATGTTCATTGCAACATCCGTTAATGCAATCAGCTTATGATAGTTTTCCACTTCGAAATAAGCAAAATGCGAGAGAAGCTTTCCTGTACGCAGCCCATATTCCTTATTCAGGACACTCCTTAGCATATCGGAGGAACCTACTTTTCCCTTCATCAGGACATCTCCCTCCTTGTCATGTATCATTTTCACTGCCTTTGCTGCTGCATCCGCCGGATTGTCGGCCTGGATCATCTCGAAATCATTGATGTCCAGCTTCATGATATCTGCCATCCCCCGGGTCTTTTCCAGGTCGCCAACAAGGATGGGCCTGATGATCTCTTTTTTCGCTGCTTCCACCACCGCTGTCAAGGAAGAAGCATCTTCAGATGCAGCCAGGATCATTCTTTTCGGTTTATGATTTTTATCAATCAGTTCCAGTAACTGCGATAATTTCGTTAACATAGGCTTCGCTTAATATTTAACACATTTGCATTTCTAGAGACACTTCTCAAGTATCTTGAATGTATCCGTGGCAATGACTAGTTCTTCATCGGTTCTTACCACCAGGGCGGTTACCCTTGAGTCGGGTTTGGAGATGATCTTATCTTCCCCTTTAACCCCGTGGTTCCCCGGCTCATCAAAGTCCAGCCCCAGGTACTCCATATTCTGACAGATCATCCTGCGGATGTTGAAGTCGTTTTCTCCAATGCCACCAGTAAAAATCAGGCAATCGATCCCGTTCATAATAGCAGCGTAGGCCCCAATAAACTTCTTAACCCTGTAGGCATACATGGTCAATGCCAGATTGGCTCTTTCATTTCCCTCGTAATAGGCCAGCTCCAGGTCACGCATATCGGAGGATATTTCAGAAATTCCAACCATCCCGCTCTTCTGGTTGATCATATTGCTTACCCCTTTCAGGCTAAGATGTTCTTTGTCAGCAAGGAAGAGTAGAACACCGGGATCTATATCGCCTGTGCGGGTTCCCATGATCAGGCCATCAACAGGGGTGAAACCCATGGAGGTGTCCATGGATTTTCCATGTTCTATGGCTGTAACAGAAGCTCCATTTCCAAGGTGACAGGAAACGACTTTCATATCACGGGTATCCTTGTTCAGAATTTTGCTCGTCCTTTTGTAGACGAATTTATGACTCGTACCATGATAACCATATTTCCGGATACCGTACTTCTCATAATACTCCCTGGGTATGGCATACATGAAGGCATGGGGTGGCATGCTCTGGTGGAAAGAAGTATCGAATACTGCAACCTGGGGTATTCCGGGAATCAGGTGATCAATGGAAATAATCCCTTTCAGGTTGGCAGGATTGTGTAGTGGAGCAAGGTCAATGCATGCCTCTATGTCATGGATCACTTCCTTGGTAATCAGCACACTCTCCTTGTATTTCTCTCCACCCTGTACTACGCGGTGACCCACCGCTGCAATATCTTCAATTTTGCTGATCACCCCGTGTTCTGTATCAACCAGGGCAGCCATAATCATGTTGATACCCACGGTGTGATCCATGATGGGGGTGATATGCTTGTGTTTGTCTTTGCCCGTGGGTTTGTGAGAGATGATGGCGTCTGTAAATCCTATTCGCTCCACCATGCCCTTGGCAATCACATCAGCCTTTTCGCCCATGTTAAAGAGTTGGTATTTGATGGAGGAACTTCCGCAGTTTAATACTAATATGACCATGAATCTAATTCTGTTATAAAATTTGAGGGTGTAATTATTCCGATTTCTTGAGTCCGGCGGCCTGGTTGGATGTTATGGCTACCAGGTTGACTATGTCACTTACTGAACATCCGCGTGACAGATCATTGATGGGGGCTGCCATTCCCTGGAGAACAGGACCAATTGCTTCCGCCTTGGCCAGTCGCTGGACCAACTTATAGGCCACATTTCCCACATTAAGATCAGGGAAGATCAATACGTTTGCATTCCCCTGGATGGGGCTGTCAGGAGCCTTACTGGAGGCAATGGATTCGATCAGTGCAGCATCGGCCTGCAACTCACCGTCAATTATCAGGGTGGGGTCCATCTCTTTGGCAATCCTTGTGGCATTGACCACTTTGTCGACCATGGGATGTTTGGCACTGCCTTTGGTTGAGAAACTCATCATGGCAATTCTTGGTTCAAAACCAAGGATGGAACGGGTGGTTGCTGCTGTGGCAACGGCAATCTCTGCCAGTTGTTTTTCGTCGGGGTCAGGATGAACGGCGCCATCGGCAAATACAATGATTCCATCCTCGCCAAAGGAACGATCCTTGAGTATCATGATGAAGGCACCTGAAACAATACTGAATCCAGGCATGGTTTTAACGATCTGGAAAGCCGGTCGAAGCACATCACCGGTGGCATTTCTTGCTCCGGCAACCTCACCATCGGCGTCTCCGGCCTTGATCATAAGGGTTCCCAGATAAAGCGGATCTTCCACGAGCTTTGCAGCTTCTTCCATGCTGAGGCCTTTTCCCTTTCTGAGTTCATAAAGCAATTCGGTGTATTCCTGCTTTTTGGGATGGTCCTTTGGATTTACTATGCTTGCCTTTTCAATGTTTTTCAATCCATACTGGTGAACCTTCTTTTCCACCTCTGCAGGATCGGCAATTAGGGTAACATAACACAGTTTCTCCCGGATGATGGCATCAGCTGCCATGACAGTTCTATCTTCATCCCCTTCGGGAAGTACAATTCTTTGACAATCCAGGCGAGCCTTCTGTCTTATTCTTTCAATTAAATCCATTGACTATCAGTAATTTGAGATATTTATAATACAGCTAACAAAGTTATATAAAAAATGACGTTATAAAACATCTTTAAAAACACTTTCCTTTAATTTTTGACAAGTTGTGGGACCAGTATTCAAAAGAAAATCCAGGTGCTGCTCAGATTCATCAATTGTTCACTAAGGGGGACCGTCCAGTGATTAACGACCATGTGGCGTTCCGTACCTTCAACGATCCGCGGATAAACATCGATGTGCTGGCTAAGCCTTTTTTGGATGCTGGCTATGAAACCAGTGGAGAATACCGCTTCGAAGCCAAAAAACTTAAAGCCAGGCACTATGAGTTACCCGATTCTCCTGAATCGCCCCGGGTATTTATCAGTGAGCTTTTACTAGAGGAGTTTTCGTCCTTTTTACAGGATACCATTATGGAAAACCTGAACCAGATTCCTGATGCCGTGTTTTCCTCCTGGGACCTCATTTACCAGGGAACAATTTTCAAGCCACTGAGCCATAAGATTTATAGCCGATTACGCGAGGAATCCGAGTATGCAGCATGGTTGTATGTTTTTGGATTCAGGGCGAATCATTTTACAGTGAGCATCAACCACCTTGCAGATTATGAGAGTATTGAGGCACTTAATGACTTTTTGAAAAAGGAAGATTTTGCGCTAAATAGTTCGGGTGGGGAAGTGAAGGGAACTCCGGCTCAGTTGCTGGAGCAATCTTCCACACTGGCCGACCAGGTAGATGTTGTATTTACGGAGGGAATATTCCGGGTCCCTTCCTGTTATTACGAATTTGCAAAGCGCTATCCTGATTCTGACGGTAAAATATTTAGTGGATTTATTGCCGGTTCTGCTGATAAGATCTTTGAAAGTACGGACTTCAGGAAGGCATAGGAAAGTCAGGCATGGAGTTGGACATACCTCATTATTGAGCTGGATCAGAACACTGGTGGTTTCACCTTCAGGCCTTCACCCCGTTTTCGGATCCTTTGCAAGTCACAAGGAAGTGACTTCTTCACAAGGTGGTGACTCATGAATATTGAAAATATAGCTTTGGCATCATTGCAGGGTATTGATATACAGCTTATTATAATGACATCTTAGCATGCTAAAATCAGGCTAGAAGTCACAAATTGTGAAAAACTCACAAGGGTGTGACTTCCGGATTTCTCGAAATAGAGAACCCAGTTTTTGTATTCTATCCAGTTGAGGAAAAGCAGGAGAAAGCTTCCCCAGGAAAGTCTGAAAGAAGATTTCCCTGGACCTGTTGGCCGCCCGGGTTTCGGGTGGATTTATAGTGGTGACAGGCACACCCTTACTAAGCTATTTAAGAAGAGATTATAAGACAGATAATCAGTAGTATATATTAATTTACATGAAGTTATGATTAAGGATGTTAACCGCACCATACATGAGCTGGAAAGGCAGCTTCTTTTGATCTACCTCAATGCTTTTTTCAGATCACAGATGAAAAGGAAAGGGCCTTTGGGGAATATGTGAAGGGAATGCACCTCTATTTCAGTGATCTGATGCGACTTGTAAAATGAGTTGAAATCTCTCCCGCGAGCTGGTCTGCTTTCCTCATCCTTTCTGTTATATTTGTTTATCAATTTCAGAAAATGAGCAGCACAATCGATACCATTGATACCATAAAAGAGATAAAAATTCCGGGTGAGAATAAGTTTAAGCAGTTGAGGGCCAGGCTAGATGGTGAGGTATTCACCGATAATATCCGCCTTACCATGTATTCCACAGATGCTTCTGATTACAGGGAGCGTCCCATGGCGGTGGTTTATCCGCGGCACGAGGCGGATATGAGGGAACTTATCAAGTTTGCCACAGCTGAAAAAATCACCCTGATTCCGAGGGCTGCAGGTACTTCCCTTGCGGGCCAGGTGGTTGGAAGCGGAGTGATTGTGGATGTCTCCCACCATATGAATAAGATCCTGGAAATCAATGAAAAGGAGCACTGGGTCAATGTTCAGCCCGGAGTGGTGCTGGATGAACTGAATATTGCATTGAAGCATACCGGCCTTTTCTTCAGTCCGGAGACCTCTACCTCCAGCCGGAGTATGATTGGCGGAATGATCGGGAACAATAGCTGTGGTCTCCATTCCATTGTGCACGGTACCACACGTGACCATACGATCTCGGTAAAAACAGTTCTGTCCGATGGTTCAAGTGCTGAATTCGGCCCCTTGACCCCGGAGATCTTGAAAGAGAAGCTTGAAGGGGAGGGAATGGAAGGTAATATTTACCGTGGAATCCATAAAATACTCCTGGATCCTGATAATCAAAAGGAAATTCTCGAGCATTTTCCTGATCCCGGTGTAGTGAGGCGGAATACGGGATATGCCCTGGATGAACTCTTGAACAGTGCGCCTTTCATGGGAGAGAAAGCTAAGTATTCTGATTATAACCTGTGTCGCCTTATTTCCGGTTCTGAAGGTACATTGCTTTTTATGACAGAGGCCAGGCTGAATCTTCTTCCTATACCTCCACCGAACAGGGCCCTTGTACCCATTCATTTCCAGTCTATTATGGAGGCTATCAGGGGGAACCTGGTTGCGCTTCGGCACAAACCCACCGCAGTAGAGTTGATGGATAAGACCATTCTTGACTGTACCAAGGAAAACCATACGCAAAGGAAAAATCGCTTCTTCCTGGATGGTGATCCCGGAGCAGTTTTGATGGTGGAACTGGTGGATCAGGATGCCACAAAACTGGATGAACGGATCAGCATTATGATCGCGGATATGAAGAAGGAGGGGCTTGGATATCATTACCCGGTTATGAAAGGAGGAGATATCTCCAAGGTATGGGCTTTGAGAAAAGCAGGCCTTGGTGTTCTGGCCAATGTACCCGGAGATGGAAGACCGGTCTCGGTTATTGAAGATACCAGTGTGAATGTGGAAGTTCTGGAAGACTACATCAAAGATTTTAATAAAATACTGGATGGTTACGGTCTCGATTGTGTTTACCATGCCCATATTTCCGTGGGAGAACTTCACCTTCGTCCGGTTCTTAACCTGAAGGATCCCAAGGACGTTCAGATTTTCCATGACATTGCCCTGGATATGGCCCGGCTTGTTAAAAAGTACCGTGGCTCTCTCAGCGGGGAACATGGCGATGGCAGGTTACGAGGCGAGTTCATACAGTTGATGGTGGGCGAAAAGAATTACGAACTCTTGCGTGAGGTCAAGCGGATCTTTGATCCGGAGGGAAGGTTCAATCTTGGTAAAATCACCGATACCCCGCCAATGAACACCTTCCTGAGATTTGAACCCGGATCTGCATCTCCCGAATTTGAGACCTTTTTTGACTATACCCGGGAGGGTGGCTTCATGAAGCTTATTGAAAAATGTAATGGATCGGGTGATTGCAGAAAAACCGAGATAGTAGGGGGAACCATGTGTCCCAGTTACATGGCTTCAAGGGATGAGATGTCAACCACCAGGGCAAGGGCCAATGTATTAAGGGAGATGCTTTCCAGGCCCGGGGTGAAGAAACCCTTTGATCAGCCTGATGTATATAAGATCCTGGATCTCTGCCTCTCTTGCAAGGCATGTAAGTCTGAATGTCCCTCCAGTGTTGATATGGCTAAGCTAAAGGCCGAATTCATGCAACACTGGTACGAGCATCACAGGGTTCCTTTGCGTACCACCCTGATTGCCAATATCACAGAGATCAATCGCCTGGGTATACTCTTTCCCTGGCTATTCAATGGCTTTGTTACCAGTGGATTATTCGGGCCATTGATCAAGCGTATACTGGGATTTTCAGTTAAGAGAAGCATTCCAAAGCTTGGAAAGAAAAGTGTGAGGAAATGGGCAAAGAAACACATGGAATCGTTAAATGAGATTCTACCCGCGGATGCTCCTGAAGTGCTTCTCTACATGGATGAATTTACCAACTACAATGATACATCTTTGGGAATTACGTCCATCAGATTGCTTAATAGTCTGGGAGTTAGAGTAATGATGGTCAATCATCCCGTGAGTGCCAGGACCTATATTTCAAAGGGCTTGCTAAAAAAGGCCAGAGTCATAGCCGGAAAAAATGTATCCTTGCTGGCATCACTTGTATCAGAAAGCCGGCCCCTGGTTGGAATTGAACCATCGGCCATTCTTGGTTTTCGCGATGAGTTTCCTGAATTGGTAGAGAAAGACCTGGTACCTAAGGCTAAACTCATTGCTGCTCACTGTTTTACCATGGAGGAGTACCTGGTGAGTGCTTTTGAAAAAGGCGGGTTTGCTAGCTCTCTCTTTACTGAACAGAGAAGAGAGCTTAAGTTACACGGACATTGCCAGCAGAAGGCCATTGCCAGTACTCAGGCAAGCATGAAACTGCTTTCCATTCCAAAGAATTATGAGGTTAAGGAAATTCCTTCAGGTTGTTGTGGGATGGCTGGCTCCTTTGGTTACGAGCGGGAGCATTATGATCTTTCCATGAAAGTGGGTGAACTGGTGCTCTTTCCTGCCGTCAGAGAGGCTTCGCAAGAGACTTTGATTGCTGCTCCTGGTACAAGCTGCAGGCACCAGATCAAGGATGGAACGGGGACCATTGCCCTGCATCCCGTTGAAATATTGTATAATGCACTGAAATAGAAACTTTTAATCTAGGCTTCATGCTGAAGAAACTACCGCTCTGGGCAAAGATATTTATAGGAATGGGACTTGGAATCCTCTGGGGACTAATTTCCGTTTGGATGGGATGGGAAAAATTCACCATTAACTGGATTGAACCATGGGGCACTATCTTCCTGAAGCTGCTGAAACTCATTGCAGTTCCCCTGATATTCGTTTCTCTTGTAAAGGGTATTTCCAGTCTGACCGATATTACCAAGCTCTCCAGGATTGGATATAAAACCATAGCCATATACCTGCTTACCACAATATTCGCAACAACAGTTGGATTGGCCATGGTTAATATCATGAAACCAGGGGATGTATTTCCAGAAGAAAAACAGGAGCAATACCGTCAAAAATTTGGCGGTCAGATCGAGATGCGACAGGAGTCGGCTGATGAAATAGAAAAGGGTTCCCCCCTTCAATTTTTCGAAGAAATGATCCCTGAGAATTTTTTCTTTGCGGCTGGTGATAACTCCAAGATGCTACAGATCATTTTCTTTGCCATTCTCTTCAGCATTGCCCTTGTTCTGGTTCCGGGAGATAAAACCCAGGTAGTCAAGGATTTTTTTGATGGTCTTAATGATGTGATCCTGAAGATCGTTGACATCATCATGCGTTTTGCCCCTTATGGGGTTCTGGCTCTGATGGCTGCCCTGGTGATTGATTTCTCCGGCGATGCAGATATTTTTACTGCCCTTGGCATGTATATGCTGACAGTTATAATAGCCCTTTTCATAATGATCCTCGGATTCTACCCAATTCTAATGCGCATTTTTACCCGGATGGGGATAAAGACCTTTTTAAAGGGGATATTGCCCGCCCAGATGGTTGGTTTTACAACAAGTTCCAGTGCTGCGACCTTGCCTGTGACTCTGAAGCAGGTTACAAATGAATTGAAAGTATCCAAACCCATTGCCAACTTTGTTTTACCGGTAGGGGTGACCATTAACATGGATGGTACCAGCTGTTACCAGGCTATTGCAGCAGTATTTATAGCCCAGGTATTCGGGATAGACCTGACCCTGGTCCAGCAACTCACCATCGTGCTTACAGCCACACTGGCCTCCATAGGATCGCCTGGCATACCAAGCGGATCCATAGTGATGCTCATCATTGTTCTGAATTCTGTGGGTTTACCAGTGGAAGGCCTGGCTTTGATTCTTGGCGTGGACCGTCCCCTGGATATGTTGCGAACCGCTGTGAATATAACAGGAGATTCTACAGTTGCCTCCCTTGTAGCCAGTACTGAAGGAGAATTGGGCTAATTGCACAGTTTATTGCCAGATTTAATAAGATCCAGGATTTCTTCCCTGGATGAATTCTTTCCAAAATATGCTCTTATAGAGCCTTTTCGCCTCTTTTACAGAGATTTAAGGCTATAATCAGGACTTCTTAAGCCTTTCAGAAGGCCAAATTCTAATTTATACGGGTAGCTGGGGGCGAATTTCTAATCCTGAAGCTAACTTTTCTGATGATTTTAGGAAAGCAGATCAAAAGCACAATACAAATTTCGATTTAAGAAACTTTGCCAGGGCAGGGTAGGGCAGGCTTCCAGAAATCGTGGAACAATTTCGAATCTTAGCTATTTGGCCAAAAACTTCCTCCAGGACAGGTGCTATTTGCCTTCATAAATAGAGAATCATAAAAGTAACAAATGTCAACAAAGATACATTGGTTACAAATGTCATCAGGAGGAATAGTCATAAATTGATGACAAATGGATATAAAAACAGGACTTTGCAGGGTTACATTTGTAAACGTTTCATTGGTCGGTTACATATTGTAAGTTAATGTACTTAAGTGATTAAAAAACAATAATATACAGATGTTACATGAAGTAATAGATGGTTAGATGTGCTGAATTTGACCTGAAATATGGTTTCAAATTGTCAAAATAGCGATTTATATAGTTGATATCCAGATATTAAGCAGATTTATCTTTAATTTCACTTTAAGTTATATTCAAAATGTACAAATTCTAGCCATTTTGCAGCGAAGATGTGGTCTCAATTGAGTGAAGTGACTATTCGCAGAAGGTTATTTCGTCGATATTTTAGCCTAAACCCGCTTAAACAAAGGAATAGATATATTATAATCAATATTCCTTATAATATACCTGGATGCACTCCTACTTTAGCGGTATCAGCAATTTTCCCATAAGGTTTAAATAAGCAATTTTGCTTATACATCTGAGTAATTCACAAATGTCACCAGCGTCATGTTACATAAGTAAACATTTTATTGATTACATTTGTAATAAGATATTTTAGCATGAAAGAGCGCCTGTTACAGCTATTAGACCTCGAACATCTTACGCCATCCAAATTTGCCGATCTAATAGGGGTTCAGCGGAGCAGTGTTTCGCATATATTATCCGATCGAAACAAACCAAGTTTCGATTTCCTGCAAAAAACATTAAAAACCTTCCCTGGTTTAAAGGCTGAATGGCTTATGCTGGGTGATGGCCCTATGTATGATCAGATGGGACGTGAAAGCGCCGATCTATTCAATCAGGATGCTCCTGCGGCCACCGAGCATGAATCCCATGAAACTCAGGATCTTCAGCAGCCCACCACCTTACCTTTAGAGCCCCCTGCTGTTGAAGTTCAAGATATTCAGGATATTGAAGAGGATTTAATTACTAAACCCAGGAAAGTTGTGCAGGTAATGCTTCTTTACGATGACGATACCTTCTTCAGCTATAAACCATCTGAATAGAAAACTGTGTATATTTGCAGCAAAAATTGAATGTATTCCCGTATAATCAAACCTCTCCTATTCCTACTTCCCCCTGAGACCATTCATCATCTCCTAACCCGATTCCTGAAGATTTCCTTTGCCATACCGGGAGTCAGAGCTTTTATTCACAGTCGTTATCATATAAAGGATCCTGCACTGGAGACCGATTTCCTTGGAATGAAATTCTCCAACCCGGTTGGACTTGCAGCGGGATTTGACAAGAATGCCGAGGTTTTCAGAGAGTTTTCTGCCTTTGGCTTTGCTTTCATTGAGGTGGGTACTGTAACTCCACTTGGTCAAGCCGGTAATCCCAAGCCTCGCAGTTTCAGGTTAAAGACTGACAGGGGATTAATTAATCGCATGGGCTTTAATAACCATGGGGCAGCACAGGCAGCCAGAAATCTTGAAGTAAAAAGGCCCAAAGGGCTTATTCTGGGCGGAAACCTAGGTAAGAACACCTCCACTCCCAATGAGGATGCCGTTGCCGACTATGAGGCTGTTTTCAAGGCTATCTACAATGGTGTTGACTACTTCGTTGTCAATGTTAGCTGTCCAAACATCACCGATCTTCATAAGCTGCAGGACCAGGACTCACTGGAGGCGATCCTCGGCAGAATCCTGGAGATCAGGGAAGCTATGGAGATAAAGAAACCGGTTTTACTTAAAATATCTCCCGATTTGAATGAGAAGCAGCTGGATGAAACACTGGAAATTGTGAAGCGCCTGGGTATTGATGGCATTGTTGCCACAAACACTACAGTGAGTCGAAAGGGTTTGAAAACCAGTCAGAAGGAAGTCGAAGCTATAGCAAACGGTGGAATGTCCGGTGCGCCTATCACTCAACGCAGCCTGGAGGTAGTACAATACATCAGCTCTAAGACCGATGGAAAACTACCCATTATAGCAGTTGGGGGTATTATGAGCGAGGCCGATGCGATCAATATGCTTGATGCGGGAGCTACACTGATACAGCTATATACCGGATTCATTTATGAGGGGCCGGGTTTAGCGAGAAGGATCAACAAAGCAATACTCCAACGAGCTAAAAGAGCTTAATATTCCGCTCCACCATATTTTCAGGCCTTACGGGCATTGGACTGAAATTATCTTCAAATACCTTCAAACTTTTCTTCTCAGGGTAAACGTCTGTGATAAGCTGCAGGGCCTTGGCCAGCAGCGGATCATTCAGACTGCCAAAGGGCTCCAGGTACAGCAGGCGCTCTTCCACCAGAGAATCAGGATCAATACCATTGACAAAGTCTGTAAAACCGTCTGCATTAGCATATTTTAGCACAAGTGGCTGCATGGCCCAATTATGGCGTTTGGGTTCGGCCCAGTCGTCAATGGTAACGGATCCGTAAGGTTTCCCATAGCTTGTGGTTCCAATCTGAATCACATCCAGATATGGATATAGGCCGGTCATCAGTGATTCGCAGGCTGATGCAGTGCCATTAGTTGTAAGAAAATATGCGCTTGACATATTTAGGTTGAATTCTGATGTTGGCAGCCTGATTACCAGTTGGCTTGAATTCTCTCCGTCAGCTTGGCCATCCTCATCCGCATCATACGACTTCCAGAATTCATTATATGCATCGTTCCAGACCAAATTCACAAATACATCTTCATTATTCATGGCCGTTTCAGGGACGAGGGTACTTGCGAAATATGCTGAAAGATCAAGGCTTCCCCCTGGATTATAGCGGAGGTCAACCACAATATCAGTTACCGCAGTACTTTTGAATTCCGCAAAAACCCTATTGAGTTCCTCCAGCCATTCTCCCGTTTTCCCGGTGGTAAACTGGGTATATACAATATAGCCTATCTTTTTCCCAAGGTAATCAATGACCTCATGGTGCACAACGGGATTCTTATTCAGTTCGATCGCTGATAAAGTTATATCCTCACCAGATGGTATAAGCTGACTGCCATCCCAATCGGCAAATCCGAAGCTAGCTGTCGGTTGACGATAGAGGGTATAGTAATTGGAGGCATTCAGTGATTGGCCGTCAATAGATATGATAATATCCCCCCTTTCAACACCCGCTTCAGAAGCAGGTGAATCGGGTGTTACATATTCTACAATACTGATTATCCGTGTACTATCAATAAGCCCGGGATGAGCGGACATTCCTGTGGAAAGGGAAACCCCGTTAAATCTGGCCCTGAGTGCATCATAGTCGTCCACAATCCAGGAGTCTTTATCCCCGCTGTAACGCAGATCGTAAAAATACTTTTCAGGATCCTCCTGGTATTCTGGATCCAGGTTGGGCAGTTGATCTGCCCACAAATAGATGTCGTTCATGCCTTCCCATATCCAATTATTCAGGAGCAGGACCTCTTCGGAAAGCACCGGTTTATTGGGGTCAATAGGATTTTCCTTCTCACAGGATGAAAAGCTTATTGTAAATGCGATCAGCAATAGAAAGGGGATGCCTTTTATATTCATATATGTGACGATTGAATTCAAATATCAAATGTATTATTTTAAACTAAAAATTCTGTTTTTTATTATCAATCTTGTCCGTAAAACCACTTCTCTTCAGGGGGTGGATATGAGGATAGCGCAGATATAAATGCTGCAAAGAATATTAGAACCGTCGGGCAGACGAGGATGGCCTGTGCAGCGAACCGCATTAGTGGTCGGCAGCAGTAAACCGTGAGGAATTACTGCCCACAGCTTGTTAAAGTCAAAGGAATCCATTTCCTTTAGGGGATGGAGGATATCAATTCTCCCGTTTTTTCACGTAATTGAGTGGATGCGTTCTGGAAGATATATGCTTACCTATCTGATCTTTGCCGGTTTCTTCCTGGGAATTCTGTTTGGATGGCTTATAGGGGAGCCTATTGTTCCGGTGGCCGAACCCATGCAGGACCTCTTTTTACGCCTGCTACGCATGGCCATTCTGCCCCTTGTGATCACCTCCATTGTAAGTGCAGTCATACAGGTTGGAAGCAGCAAAGGTTTGGGGAAAATTAGTTTGAGAACCATCACCTACTATCTTACCACCAGTGTTTTGGCTATTCTGACAGGTCAAATCCTGGTCAATATTTTTAAACCTGGAAAAGGTGCCAAGATCGGTTTGCTTGAAACACCGGAAGGAATCGGGGTGGTGGATCAGGGATTTGGGGATTTATTATTAAATATCATTCCCGAAAATCCCTTTGAAGCCATGGCCAATGGGGATGTACTCCCGGTAATCTTTTTCTCCCTCCTCTTTGGTTTTTTTGTAACCCAGTTAAAGATAGATCAGCGGAACCTGCTTGGTAATGTATTTCAGGCTGCATTTGAGGCCATGATGAAACTTACCTCCTTTGTGATCTGGACAGCTCCTATCGGTGTTTTTGGGATTATTGCGGGGATTGTGGCCAGGACAGGCTTCGATGCATTTGCATCCCTGGGGAAATTTTTCCTGGTGGTGATTGCCGGATTGTCCGTTCATTTCTTTATCACCCTGCCACTCATCTTGAAATTTGTTGGAAAAATGAGTCCGGCAAAACATTTCCGGGGGATGCTATCCGCATTACTCACAGGTTTTTCTACCTGCTCTACTATAGTAACCCTGCCGCTAACTCTGAAAGCAGTGACAGAAGTCTCAGGAGCTTCAAAAAAGGCAGCAGGTTTTGTGTTACCCATCGGGGCCACCATCAATATGGATGGAACCGCTCTGTATGAATGTGTAGCCACCATTTTTATTGCCCAGGTCTATGGATTTGACCTTGGGCTGGCACAACAAGGAATCATCGTAATTACTGCAGTACTTGCTTCCATTGGCGCTGCCAGCATTCCCATGAGCGGTTTTGTGATGTTAACCATCATCCTTAATGCCGTGGGCCTGCCTT
>JAOZLK010000225.1 GCA_029934875.1 Bacteroidales bacterium
GTCTCCCAGGTCAGGTCGTAATTCCCCGGCACTTCAGGGAAGTAAGAGGACTGTCCGTTGTAAACCCCGGCTGCCGTAAAGGAGGGGAAATAGGGATAGTAGGAGCCATCTGGGAAAGATGAGTTCCCCACTCCACCATAACTGGCCCTCAATTTCAGGTAGTGGATGAACTCCACATTCTCAAGAAAATCCTCATTAGAGATCAGCCATGATGCTGCGCCGGTAAAGAAGTTGGCATATTTATAGGAAGGGGCAAATCTTGAATTTCCGTCGCGCCTGAACGATACCGTGGCAAAATACTTTTTGCTGTAGTTGTAATTCACCTGTGAAAGCAGGGATACAGCCCTGGATTCCACAATGGTTCCGGCTGGGGCCTCCTGTGCTCCGGCCACACCCATCACTACCTGTCCATTCAGGAAGCCAACGGCTTCGCCTCCAATATCACGCTCACTGCGGTAGCTTCCAACTTCAAATCCAAGCAGTCCGTCTAATCCATGCTTGCCGAAATTCTTGTTAAACTTCAATAGTGTGGTATTGCCTATGGAGCGATCCAGGAATATATCATTTGATATGCGTCCGTTATCGGTGGCTCCCTCAAAACTATTGGGAGAGTAGATGGTTTCACCTTTCCCATAGCCCAGTCCGACCGAGGTCCACGAATCAATTTTAAGCCAGTCGGTAATCCTGATACCAAGAGTCAGGTTGGCAGATCCGTCCAGTGAGTAAGAACCCAGCCTGTTATACTGTTCCGAGTGGTAAGGGTTACTGACCAGGTTAGAGAGCCAGTTGGCTTCCTGTACATCGTAGATCAGATCGCCATTGGCATCGGTAGGCTGATCCCAGGGCTGAAGCCTGTAGGAACCTTCCGACATATTCCAATGTGCATAGGCACCCTGGTCATAATTAAATACAAAGTTGGTCCCGATGTCTAATCTATCGTTCATTTTATACTTGATATTGGACCTCATACTCAGTCGCTCGTAAGCAGTTCCCCGAAGCGTTCCCTCGTCATTCAGATAGTCCACCGACAGGTAATAAGTTGTTTTCTCGCTGCCTCCCAGGGCAGATAAGTTCGCAGTGGTAATGTTCGATTGGCTGTAGGTATTGTTCAACCAGTCATAATCATAATTCAAAAGGCTGTCGGGCCGCGCAATGGGGAAGAGTGCCGGTGAGTACAGCGACTCATGATAGTCATAGAGCTGCGGGGTATTCATCATCTGGTAGTTCCCGAATTCGGGGGTCTTTATGCCCCTTTTTATCTGGGCGGTAATTTTTGACTGCCCGGGCTTTCCACTTTTTGTAGTGATCAGGATTACCCCTGCAGCGGCTGCCGAGCCATATAAACCTGTGGCACCAGCATCCTTCAGAACAGAAACACTTTCAATATCATTGGGATTATAGGATGCTCCGATGATTCCGTCTACCACCACCAGGGGCTTCTGGGGGGAGAAGACTGAACCCACACCCCTGATCCGGATATCACTGGCATCACCGGGTTGTCCCGATGCAGTCTGAACCTGCACCCCGGCAACCTTACCAATAAGCATGTCATTAACACTATTGACAGTTACCTGGTTAATTTCATCGGCCTTCAGGGAAACCACAGAACTTGAGATCTCTGTCCTCGATTTGGTGGAATAGGCCGTGACGACCACCTCTTCCATGTCCATGTAATCCTGTTCCAGGGAGGCTGAGATTATGGTCTGTGCGCCCACGGTGAACTCCTGTTTAAGGTAGCCTACATAAGTAATGACCAGCACGGCATTTCGATCTGATACCATGATGGTGAAATTGCCATCGATGTCGGACACCACGCCATTTGTGGTTCCCGACTCCAAAATCGTGGCTCCCGGAAGCGGGTTGTTATCATCGGCGGAAGTAACTGTTCCGCTCACATCGACCTGTCCGTAGACCTGGGCCGTCACCAGCGCAAGCAAGAGGATAAATCCCAGGCGGCTGGTGAATTCTCGTAACTTTCTATTCATGGTGTCATTGGGTTAATGATAATAGATTTAGTTCAGCTTTCTCATGATTAATGACAAATATAAACAATCATTCTTTCTTTCGCACAGCTTTCATAATCTTTTTTTGTGATTTCTACGAGTTTCGTTAGGTTGTTTTTCTTGAGCCTTAACACTACAGGAAATTAAACTAAATTTGCAACACATAATTATCTTATGAAGATTACCAAAGCCGAATTCATCTGCAGTAATACCAGGGTGGACCTTTGTCCCCAGGAATCCATACCGGAATATGCCTTCATCGGACGCTCGAATGTGGGGAAATCGTCCCTGATAAATATGCTGGTGGAGCGGAAGAAATTAGCAAAGACCTCCTCTACACCAGGGAAAACCAGGCTAATCAATCATTTTAAAATTAACAAGGAATGGTTTCTGTGTGACCTGCCGGGTTACGGTTATGCCAAGGTTTCCAAAAAGGAGCGTGAGACTTTTTCAAAGATGATCCAGCGCTATGCCTTCGATCGCACTAACCTGGTCTGCTTCCTCGTACTGGTGGATGCCAGGCATAAACCCCAGGAACTAGACCTGGACTTCATCGAGTGGCTGGGCGATAGTCAGCTCCCCTTTGTAATCGTACTCACCAAGATCGATAAGATCAACCAGCTCGGGAAGTCAAAAAACCTTAAACTACTCAAGGATGAACTTTCTCAGACCTGGGATGAGCTGCCCCTGATCTTCGAAACCAGCGCAGAAAAAGGCACAGGCCGGGACGAGCTTCTGAAATTCATTGACGATACCAACAAGAAAATGGAGGGATAGCCTGGAGATCAGCTGGATATCAGCTCGGTCGAGATCCGAATGGTGGGATAGCAGCTCGGTGGGAGGTGTTTGGTACAGGCAGGGCTTATATCGACATTGAGGACGAACAAAAATCAGAATAGATGAAAAATATCCAGTTATTAACTATATAGATGTTGATTTGGATAAAATATATCTATCGAGGGACATTTTTTATCCATAAAAGCACCATATAAGTTAACAAGCAGATAATTTACATCTATTTCCTTGAGTTGGAACAGTTTTCAAGCAGAAATATGTTTGGTTCAACAGTTCAGGTTGTGGCGAGAGAAAATCAGGATCCGGCAGCTTTGCTTACACGATAACAACCACTGCTCTTAGCAATAAATATATCAGTTCAGTGTGAGATCAGACTTCCGTCAACCCGGGAAAACAATTTCGCTACCATCCCGAAAGCTAATCCTCATAAGGCTTACATGCTCAAAGACCACCTTGTGCCTTGGGCGCTCCCCCTTTTCCGGGGCGCTTTTCTGAATCACGATCCGAAGTGGCCGGAGCCGGAGTGGTGAGAGCCGGAGCCTGCGAATGGTCCCAATAACCATCCCCCCATTCTTATAGGTGAGTTCTAGCAGGGAGATCCTTTCTGAATCGGATGCGAATATTTTTTCTATTTCAGGAGTCAGTTCCATACTATCTTACCTGAAATAACCGGTGAAAATGTAGTCCTGACGATGCTCCATGGTGGTCCCGGCAGGTAGAATGAAGGGGGCAAAAATTTCGCTTCTTGACTCCTTTGAATGTATTAAGAGAAACTCACCATTTATCAAAAGGTATTCGGCTTTAAATGAGGTCATGTAGAGGGTAAGGCCATCAGGCACCACATATTCACCCTCCGAATTCCAGGCAAAAACCTCCACCCCGCTGTCAATCAGTAAGCCGTTTAAAATGCCCTGGTTATTCAGTGTTATACCGGAAGGCACTATCACCACTTCGCCCTGGGTATAATCATTATCCATGACAGTCTGGAAAAAATACTGCCGGGTTCCCGATTCTTCAAACAGATATTCACAGTAGTGAATGTACAGTGTTTTCCCTTCGGGAACTGTGTAGAGGCTATCCTCCATAATAAGAAGGGGTTCTCCCACCATCCCATCGGGATAACGCAGGGTTTGCATTAAAAGGGGATCTTCGTTCTCATTGCACTCATCACATTCTTTGGAGCAGGAGAGGAGGGCAATAGCCATGACAGCAAATACTATGATCTTTCTCATTTTATTGTGGGGCTTTTTGATGGAATAAATATAGAACTATTCTGACCTTCAATTCAGAAAATAGTCGAGATTTTTCAACAGCAGGCTGGGTTGCTCGGCATGCACCCAGTGACCTGCATTGGGGATGGTGACAATCTGTGCCCGGGGAAAGAGATTGCGAATAAGCTGGTAATCTTCTGCGCGAATGTAGTCCGAATTCTCACCAGCCACAAAGAGGGCCGGGAAGCCGGCGATTCCCCCGGGGGGAATTTCCTCCAGTCCGCCCACCCCTTCATTCTCACTATTGAGTAGTCCGTCCAGGATTCTGGGAAGGTTGCTGCGCAGGGCAGCAAGGTTGACACGCCAGAAAAATTTACCAGCCTTGTTTCTTTGCACATTCTTCAGCAGGAAGGCGCGCACTCGCTCCGATCCGATCTTTTCACTGAATGCCCTGTCAATCTCTTCCCGGCTCTTCATGGAGGAGAGGTCCAGCTCCAGCATGGCATCGATCAAGGCACCGTGCCTGGCGGCGGACCGTGATTCCAGGGCAAGCTCATGATAGGCCCTTGGTGCCATATCCACCGACACCAGCGATATCACCCTGTCGGGCCAGGAAGCTGCAAAATACATAATGGTCTTGGCCCCCATGGAATGACCGATAAGCACAGCCTGGTCGATCCCCTCGGCATCCATAAAGGTCTTCAGGTCGTCGCGCAATGTAGGGTAATTATGCGTTTCGGAGTGGGGCGACTGACCGTGGTTGCGCTGATCGATGACATAAACTTCGAATCGCACCGACAATTCCCTGGCAATGCTCACCCAGTTGTCGCCCGAACCGTAAAGGCCGTGCACAATGATTAGCGGGGTTCCCGATTCACCATATTTGCGATAGAAAAGTTTCACACTTCTGAAATTGGAGACCCAATGCTAACTGTAGCCTTCCATGTAACGGGACGAGAGTTCAGCAATCACTTCCCTAATTGTTTCGAAGGCAGAGAGGGTATCCTCTGTTATGGCTCTCTTTTTCAGTTTCAGGATCAGCAAACCGTACAGGCCGTTGAGGGCCATCTGGATGTCATTATCCTTACTGTGGCCGGAACGCATCCTGAGCGCTTCAATATTGGCCTTTGCCTTTTCATACACTTCTTTGTAGGCTTTATCGATCCCCTGCTTCAGTATCTCGTGGTGCATCTCTTGCATCTGGTCGGAAATATTTTCAAGAATGGCCAGGTGACCTGCAGTCTCCTTGCCTTCATCATGCATCATGCCAATCAATGTTTTATACCATTCCCGCATGTCGCGCTTCACCCCGTAGGGCACATCAAACTTGCTGATGAGGGTCTGCTCGATGCTGTCCAGGTCCAGCTTGTTGGCCCGGATCATATCCTCAACCTGGTACATGTACAGCAGGTATTCTGCAATATTCTCTTTTCTTTTCTGCTCGGCTATAATCATGGTTAGAGTTATTCAATATACATATGCAAATTAGCACCCAATCCCTGCCTTCTTAATCACGAAGTTGGCGAAGGTACATTTGTATGGTATTCTGAAGCCCATAGTAAAGGGCATCGGCAATGAGGGCGTGGCCTATGGAGACCTCCTTAAGCCATGGAATCTGCTCCTTCATGTATCGCAGGTTCTCAAGGCTCAGATCATGCCCGGCATTCAGTTCGAGTCCCAGGTCCCTTGCCCGCACAGCAGCATCCACGAAAGGCTTAATGGCAGAGGCCCGATCAACCGGGTAGGATGTGGCGTAGGGTTCTGTATAGAGCTCCACCCTGTTGCATCCCACTTTGGCGGCTCCTTCAATGAACCCGGCTTCGGTTCCCACAAAAATGGAAGTACGGATTCCGTGACTCTGAAAGGTCTTGATCACATCCACAAGAAAATCATGGTGTTCAATGGTATCCCATCCGGCAGAGGAGGTGATGGCCTCCGGGGGATCAGGAACCAGGGTTACCTGGTGGGGCTTGATACGGGCGACCAGCTCGATAAAGGATGGAGAAGGGTAGCCTTCAATGTTGAATTCGGTACTAACAAGGGGCTTCAACAACTCCACATCGCTGTATCGGATGTGCCGCTCATCGGGCCGTGGGTGTACTGTAATCCCCTGGGCACCGAAGTGCTCACAATCCACTGCCACCTTTTGCACATCGGGCACATTCCCTCCGCGTGCATTGCGCAGCGTGGCAATCTTATTGATATTTACACTAAGTTTTGTCAATTTTCCTTCAGTATGGAAATTTTCTTTCAGTCTGTTAAACCCTGTCAAAGTTAATAAAATAGCTTCGTTTATAGCTCTATCTCTAACAGTTCATGCCCAAGATTATGTAAGGCACGCTCAATCTTCTTAGTCTGCTTGCTACTTGGAGTTTTAATCCCTGAGACATACTGGCTGATCAGACTTTGATTCATTACTAATTTTTCGGATAAACTTCTATGGATGCCCTTTCGGGCTTAATGGTCTAACTCAACCAATGATCAGCTCATCGAGACTGCGCTTGGGTACGTGGTGAACGCCCTTTTCGTCACGCCAGTATTTAATGTCCCCGGCATCCGGGCCACCTGCCTTTACCTCGTCGAGGACCACTTTTTCGGCAGGCTTTCCAAGGGCAATGACCTGGATGATTTTATATTGATCAGAAATCTCCAGGAGGTCGCGTAGCTTTTCACGCTGAACCGATCCGATAATGCATCCCCCGAAGTCCTGTTCCACGGCAGTGAGTAACATGCTCTGGGCTGCGATGCCATCGTCGCACCACCAGTCGTTGGTCAGATCAAGATCTCCCAGCTGTATGATATAGGCTGAAGGACGTTCTCCCTCGGCCGGTCCGGCCCACTCCTTCATGTAGCCGGCCCAGGCCAGCATGGGAAAGATCTTTGCACAGGACAGGGCATCATTGAACAACATATACCTCAAAGGCTGCATATTCCTGGCAGAGCCCGACAAGCGGGCAGCCTCTACCATTTCACGCAGCAGTTTCATGGGTACAATGGCCGACTGATCAAAACGTCGGTAGGACCGGTTTTTAAGGATTAAATCTTTAAGCATAAAAATTCTCTAAGTAGTTATTAGTTACCGACTATTGGCTGGAAGTAAAGTTAGGGATTAACCAATTCCCAATCACAAATAACCAATAACCAATTACCATTAACCAATTACCAATTACCAATAACAAAT
>JAOZLK010000226.1:0-3138 GCA_029934875.1 Bacteroidales bacterium
CTTCTGTTTTGCAAAATCGGGTTTGTGCAATTCGTAACGAGCGCCCCAGCCACCCCATTCCGGATGCCCTGCTTCATTTAGTCCGTTGGGAATTAGTGAAAGCCATGATGGGGTGTCACCTTCCCGTATGCCCGAATTACCTTTATAATGGATTCGGGAGTAATGCTGGTTTTCTTCCAGCATGAAGTTGTGGCAACAATGCCTTCAATATCCGTAAGGACAAGTACCCTGTCTTTTTGATTTTCCAGGGCGCAAAGTGATCAGTCAATGATACATGGGCTTATAGTATAGGTAAAAATACATATTATAGTATATTTAACATGAAGTTAAGAACTACATCATAGATAAACTTTAATTGGCATGATTACAGGATATACTGGGAAAATATGTTTTGCCCTTTTTATGGCAATTTCTTTAGCATCATGCCATTCCGGGAATAAATCCAATGGTCCCTATTTTGGTAATGGCTTTCATAATGGTTGGGCCGATCAGAACTCAGTTGTAATTTGGACACGGCTGACTATAAATGAAGAAGGTAATTCAACAGGGGAGAAGTTTCTTGTGCCCACCGCTGAAGCACTGGAGGAGTTGTACAAGAATAAAGGTGAAGCTGAAATATTAAGCGCCCAGATCCCGGAAGGCTTTGTCCTTAACGACATGCTTGGGGCCTGTCCGGGTGCTTCGGGCGAGGTGAAACTCAAATATTATCCAGAAGACAGTCCCGATCAGCTCATTGAAACTGAGTGGGTAAAGGTCGACGATGCACAAAACTATACTACTCAATGGAAGCTGGAGAATCTGAGTCCGGATACTCCTTACTTAATAAAAATTACTGCCCGGACCAATTCAGGCTCTACTATCTCGGATGAAATAGAAGGTGCATTTAAGACTCCGCCCTCTGTTCATCAGGAAAGCGATATTGACTTCTGCATTGTAACCTGTCATGATTATTGGAGGAAAGATTCAACAGCAGGTCATAAGATATATAAATCCATGTTAGATCTGTCCCCGGATTTTTATGTGCATACCGGTGATATTGAATATTACGATAAGCCAGAACCCTATGCGATGACAGAGGAGCTGATGCGTTTTAAATGGGACCGGCTATTTGCCCTTCCTTTGCAACGAGAATTCTGGGCGCAGACCACCACATATTTCATGAAAGATGATCATGATGCTTTACGGAATGATGCCTGGCCGGGTCAATGGTATGGGACGGTTTCCTGGGAGAGAGGATTGAAAATTTTTGATCAGGAGCAGTTCCCCGCCAATGAAAAACCTTATAAAACAATTCGTTGGGGGAAAGATCTCCAGATATGGATTACAGAAGGAAGAAACTATAGAAGTCCCAATACCGATCCGGATGGACCGGATAAGACCATCTGGGGCAAAGAGCAAAAGGAGTGGGTTTTCAGAACAATGGAAGAATCGGATGCCACTTTCAAGATTCTGATTTCGCCTGATCCGATTATTGGACCGGACCGGAAGAAAAAGTACGACAACTATTCCAATTCCAATTGGAAATACGAAGGTGATGAAATTCGCGATTTTATTAATAAGCAAAACAATATATTCATCTGCAACGGTGATCGTCACTGGCAATATGTAAGTCATATAGAAAAGACCAATCTGTGGGAGTTTAGCTGTGGTGCAGGATCAGATTCACATGCCGGGGGCTGGGATCAGGAAGATCTTCGTCTCGAGCATCGCTTCCTGCGTGTTGCAGGAGGATTTTTGCAGGGAAGTGTTTCGCGTAGCAGGGATAAGGTGGTATTAACTTTCCGACATTATGATGTGGATGGAAAGGTGGTCCACACCGAGGAGTTTGTCCGATAATAAATAATAAACGAAGATATATAAAATGAGAACCCTGATTCCCTTTACCCTTGTCGTATTCTTGTTTATTCAGTTTTCCTGTGATAGCCTTGTATCAGGCGACAAAGACTTAAACCCATCCATGATGCTCTGGTACGATAAGCCAGCAGAGAACTGGTCAGAAGCCCTGCCGCTTGGAAACGGACGCATCGGTGCCATGATATATGGCGGAACAGCTAAAGAGACCATTCAGTTTAACGAAGAGACCCTCTGGACCGGGCAGCCCCATGATTATGCTCATGAAGGGGCAAATGAAGTTCTGGATGAACTCCGTCTCTTGTTGTGGGGAGGAAAACAGAATGCAGCTCAAAATCTTGCCAATGCACGATTTATGTCTCAACCCTTCGGCCAATTTTGTTACCAGCCTTTCGGGAATATTTTACTCCATTTCCCGGGGCATGAGAATGCTGTGAATTACAAACGCTTGCTTGATCTGGAAGATGCCATATCATCACTTAGCTATGAACTCGGAGATGTAAAGTTCAGGCGTGAAGTTTTTGCCTCAGCTCCTGACCAGGCCCTTCTGGTTCGAATAGAATCCTCAGAAAAGGGGGCTCTTGATTTTACGCTTGGCCTGGACTCTCCTCACGCTGATTATGCAGTGACTGTGGAAGGAGATGAATTAATAATGAAGGGCAGGGCCAATAATTATCCCAATGCCCTGGACAGGGAAGGGAATCCTTATCCGGAAAGTAAACTTACTTTCGAAGCACGTTTAAAAGTTGTGGCAGAGGGTGGTGAGTTAGTGGTGGAAGGAGATGAAATAAAAGTAGTTCATGCAAACAGTGCAAGTCTCTTCCTGGTGGCAGCCACAAGTTTCGTTGACTATCAGGATATTGGAGGAAACCCTGCCCGGCTCTGTGAAAACTACTTGCAGGGCCTGGAGTCCAGATCATATAAGGAGATAAAGGCGAGTCATATTGAAGATTTTCATAAGCTCATGGGTCGCGTCCAACTGGATCTGGGGGAATCTGAGATTTCAAACCGCCCCACAAACGAACGTCTGATCTCTTTTAAGCAGGATGAGGATCCCAGCCTCGTTTCTCTGCTTTATCAATACGGAAGATATTTGTTGATATCATCCTCAAGGGCTGGCACTCAGCCTGCCAATTTGCAGGGGATCTGGAACGACAGGTTAAGTCCTCCCTGGGACAGCAAGTACACCATCAATATCAATACAGAGATGAATTACTGGCTTGCGGAGATTTGTAATTTATCGGAATTGTCTGATCCCCTGATAGGAATGGTGGAGGATTTGTCACA
>JAOZLK010000226.1:3148-7178 GCA_029934875.1 Bacteroidales bacterium
TTCGAATCATGGAATATGGCCCGTTGGTGGAGCCTGGCTAAGCCAGCATTTGTGGTGGCACTACCAGTTTACCGGCGATAAGGAATATTTAGAAAACAGGGCATATCCTATCTTAAAAGAAGCTGCAAAATTCTTCGCTGAATATTTAGTTCCCGACCCTGAAAACCCCCAATGGCTGGTAAGCGGGCCCAGCAACAGTCCTGAAACGGGCGGATTGGTAATGGCTCCCACCATGGATCACCAGATTATTCGCAATCTCCTGGCAAATACTGCTGAGGCTGCCCTGGAATTGGGTGTCGATGCCGGTTTTGCAGAAATGCTGCTGGAAAAGCGGGATAGCATTGCGCCTAATTTGATAGGGCAGTATGGTCAGTTACAGGAATGGTTAATTGATAATGATGATCCGGAAAGTCAGCACAGGCATGTTTCACATTTATGGGGCTTGCACCCTGGAAATGAGATTCATCCTCTCACAACTCCGGAACTTGCAGAAGCCTGTAAGCTTACCCTGTCACATCGTGGTGATGGTGGAACCGGGTGGTCACGGGCATGGAAAATCAATTTCTGGGCGCGGCTTTTGGATGGTGATCATTCCTTTTTATTGCTCCGCAATTTAATGGTTCCATCCATCTCACAGGATATTGAAATGAGGGACAGGGGTGGTTTGTACATGAACCTTTTCGATGCCCATCCTCCTTTCCAGATAGACGGTAACTTCGGTGCCACCTCGGGTATAACTGAGATGTTGTTGCAGTCCCATTTACGGGATGAGAATGGGGATTACTTCCAGGATATACTACCGGCCCTTCCCTCGGCTCTTCCCTCGGGAAAGATTTCAGGAATTAAAGGCAGGGGAGCTTTTGAATTCACCATAAGCTGGCAAGATGGAGCTCTGGTTTCTGTGGAGGTGATCTCTTTCCAGGGGAGTAAATTGAATCTTAGGCACCAGGGGGAAGTGGTCTCAAAAGCTACAACTAAAGGCGAAACCTACGTCTTCCACCTGGCTGAATTCAAATAATTACCCTGCCATTTGCATGCTGATTACTGTATAGGTAGTAGTATAACGGCAAAGACAGTAGAATAACTATTTTCTTCTTAAAGAGGACTATGGAAGGACAAGCCGGCTGACACCTATGCAGATACTATCAAGATTATATCTGAACTACCCACGAATCTTGGTAATGTCATGGTTAGAAAACATACCTACCACTTGCTTGCCCGCAATCCTCATTAATGAAGTGCTGCACGAATTACCGGTCATAACCCGGACTTGGAGGGCTTGATTGTAAACTGTTTCGTCCCATACGCTCAATGGCACTCTGGATGGATTCCTCGGGGCGGATGATGTTGTAGTCACCCCAGAATTCAGGGTCCTCAAAATCGGCAACCTGCTCTTCAAAAATATCTTTGCTCCTGAGCATATCTTTCTTATCGAAGCGTGTGACGTTCGTCGAATCCACATTGGTCACAGCCATTTCCCCCTTGATAGTAAAGCTTGAATTAAAAAGCTTTTTATCCCAGTTGACTTTAACAATTATTTCTGAGCGAACATAAGAGAGATGCCATTTGCCATCAAAGAACCGATAGTTTACCACATAATCGGCCTTATCCACATCTATTTTTGCACCGGAAGGTTTCACTTTAACCATAAATTCAGCTGCCCTGTCCATGTGATCCTCATGAAGATGAAATTCAGCACCCATAAAGGCAAGGTCCTCCACTCCCACGAAGAAGAATCCCTTGTAAAAAGGCACGTCTATTTCAGGTAGCTGATGAAAAGAGACCACATAGGCCTGTCTGTTCCCGATCCTCGTTTGCCCGCTCAAATGATACTGGTAATATGTCATTGCGGTTTTATCAATCAATTCACCGGGTTCCTTTACAAAATCAAGCATAAACATGGTTAGCGGTCCTCCCTGAAGTTTGAGAATGACCGTATCCCTGTTCTTAAAATCACTGCTTTTGCGTGCTATCATAATGGAAACGCGATCCTTATCAAAAATGCTTGCATAGGATGCTTTATAGCCTTCAAGGACGGCTTCTGAAACAAGCAGATACTTTTTTCCTTTCCGAACACTCTCCCTATAAAAGGATGTGACCATCATTGGTTGAACGCTGTAGTTGTTCCGGATTTTTCCAATGGCCTCCGCAACTAAGTAGCGGGCGTCCTGATTGACTATGGTCACTTCCTCAAGGGGAATTACAATTGCCCTGAGTTGCACCAGGTTTTGCTCAATGTTAAATTGATCAATTCGAAGGTTCAAGCTTTCATAACCCATGCTGGAAATGACCACAGAATCGTTCATGTATTTCGTGCGGATTTTCAGGAAGAATTCCCCATCCATATTTGCTACGGTACCCACACTGGAGCCAGCAATGAAAATGCTTGCAGATGGAACCGGATCGCCTGTGTTTCTGTCTACAATTTTACCTTTCACCCGGTAAAAAAGGGTAGAATCAGTTTGGCTGTATGCTATCTGAGTTGTCAGGGCCAAAAGCCCAATAATTATTAGTATAGATCCGAGTCGGGTTCTCATGGGACTATATGCTTATTGACTACCTACAATAAAGATACGTTTATTAACTAAACGTAAGGCTATTTATTATACTCCACCCAGTCACCCTTTAACTCAATTTTGAATGCCAGGGCATAGTCGGATGGGATCTGCTTCGGAACCTGGATGGTCAGGCCTGCTTCGCTGCGTTCCCATCTGATTTTTTCATCGGACCCCAGTAAGGAAATACCTTTGATCCCCTTTGTGGAGATTTGAGTTGTGGTTCCCAGGGATTTGATATCAAGCTCTCCTCCTTCAGGAACACCCATGATGAGGGCATAGAGGTCAGCACCCTTTGTTGTGAAGCGGATATCGTTTGCATCGCAATTATCAAATACCCAGGTGGGGTGCTTTCCTTTTGTGATCAGCTTCTCTTCATTACCCTCTGCGTGGATTTTCCACTTTCGGGTCCCATAAATGGCTTCCCCGTTGATCTTCAGCCATCCTCCAATTTCAGCCAGCACATCCTTTTGCTCCTGGCTGATGGTGCCATCCGCCTTGGGACAGAGGGAGATCACCAATCCGCCACCCCGGCTAACCCTATCGATCAGTCCGTCGATAATTACATCGGGATCTTTGTAAGTCTGACCTTCCACATAGCCCCAGGATGAATGAGAGATCTTCATGTCATCTATCCAGTTTCCCTCTACTACTCCAGCCCTGTCACGTCCCTCCTCGAATGTCCTCATCCCAACTTCTTCTGGAAAATTGAATCTCATACTTACAGGTAGCTTATTCAGTATTTCAAGCTCTTTATTCCACTCAGCTTCTTTGTTATAGTAATGAGACAGCAAATCCATCACCATGATTTCATTGATGGAATCCTGGAATTGTCCTCCGTCAAACCAGATCACATCGGGCTGGTATTTCTCAATCACCTCGGTGACTTTGCTGTTCCACTCCTTAATGAATTCCTCCTCCTTGCCAGTCTCCTGATTCCAGTAGAGGTCTGCATATTTGGGATCGAAAATATCCCAATCCTTCGATAAGTACTTCTGCCTGATATCCTCATCAATGGGTTCATAAAAGTTTACCTTGTAAGGCAGGTACCAGTTAAAGGTGCGGATGTGGTGAAAGGTGGCGATCACCTTCATTCCCTCCTTTTTTCGCAGCGATTGAACCAGTTCCCCATACAGGTCGCGCTGCGGACCCGTATCCATGGAATTCCACCGGGTGTGTTCGCTGTCCCATAAACAGTAGCCATCGTGATGCACTACGGCAAAGCCTGCATATTTTGCACCCGATGCTTCAATGATATCTGCCCATTCATCAGGGTCATAGTTCTCAGCTTTGAATAAGGGAACAAAGTCCTTATTGCCAAACTCAGATGGATCACCATAGGTTTCCAAATGATGTTTATAAATATCTGAACCTTCTTCATACATCCTCCTGCCGTACCATTCATTTCCATAGGCCGGTACCGAGTAGAGTCCCCAGTGTGCATAAATCCCGAACTTGGCGTCGAGCAGCCATTC
>JAOZLK010000227.1 GCA_029934875.1 Bacteroidales bacterium
AAAGAAGTTCTATAGCACCTGCACTTGCAAGATATACATCTGAAGTATAAGTTGCTGAATACAATGAATTATTCTGGGACAGTGATGCATCATACTGAAGTTCAAAAATACCTTCTATTGAGTTACCTGGATAAAAATTCGTAAACCATTCGCCACTGGAAACAAGGTTGATCACAGTGTTCTCAATTGCTTCAATATAGCCCATACCCTCTTCATAATCGAAGTTCCATAAACTGATATCAGCCAGGAGCGCATTGATGGCATTTTTAGATGCACGTCCCCTGTTATTCTCAATGGAACCATAATCATCCGATATATAATTGCGTGCCTTAATCAAATCTGCCTTGATTGTATCAATGATTACATGCTCAGGAGATTTGTGGGGATATAGTTCAACATTATCAGATTCAGTTGGATATAATACAAGAGGTACCTCATTAAAAATCCTGATCAGATAGAAATATGAAAGACTCCTGAGGAACAGCGCTTCAGACGCTATTCCCAGCATCTGGTATTCAGAATAGGTTTGATCCAGCTCAAAGATGATGGGATTATACTTGAGTACACTGTTGCAGTAATTGATAACCTTATAAAAACCGGACCAATTGCACAGGTCGTTGTCTGGCTTAATATTTCCTTTCAGAGTTTCACGAATATATGTAGGAGTATTGTTATCTTCATCAATAAGTCCTCCCCTGATCTCTCCATAGAGGAAAAGCGCTTCATCCATCTCAGTCAGCTGGTTATAAGCACCCATCAGCGTCGCTTTAATGTCCTCCTTGGTCTGCCAGTATTCGTCCTGGACAAGTCCGTCAGGAGGCACCAATTCCAGCCAACTATCACAGGATGATGCAATCAACATCATTAAAATAAACAGGTATCTGGATAATTGTTTCATTCCTATCATTAAAAACCGATTGAGATACTAAGCGTATAAGCCTCAGGTGGCGGTGTCCTTGCATTATCAGTTCCGAACCAGAATGGATCTGATGAATCCTGGGGTATTTCAGGGTTTGGGCCGGAATAGTTTGTAAAAGTCAATATTTTACGCATGCTTAAAGCCAGATCAATACTGCTGACATGAATTTTCCTGCTCATTTTTGCAGGGAGACCGTATCTCAGAGAGAGGTTATTTAAACGCAGGAAATCTCCATCTTCAACATACCGGCTGGAACCCAGGTTATTGGCAGGATGATCGAGGTAGGCACGTGGAAGCATCCCCTCCTCATCCTGTCCCTCAACACGCCAACGGTGCATCACTGCCATGCTCTGGTTGTTCTTATTTAGCATTCCTTCTGTATTCATTGCTACTTCATTGACAATCTGAAACCCTGACCTGTATAGAAATTGAAATGAGAGTCTGAATGATTTATATGATGCTCCACCGCCAAATCCACCGAAAAAGTCCGGATTTGAATCTCCCAGGTAGATCACATCATTCAGGTCAATGACTCCATCATGATTTATATCTTCATATTTAGCATCTCCACCCTGGAAAAGATATCCATTATTATAGGCCAATGGGACAGGGTCACCATTCGAATCAATAATGGGAGTGCCATCAGCACTTAAGGCAACTACATCCGAGGTTGAAGGCCAGGTACCCAGATAATTAAATCCATAAAATGAACCAATAGGTTGTCCCACTTCTGCCCGCCTTGGGAATTGACCATTTCCAATAGAGACATCCACTTCATTGTTAAAATTATCCGGGAACTTAAGAAATGTATTCAGGTTTTGAGAGATATTCATATTGACTGAAAATGAAAAATCTTTCCTTTTTATAAGTATCGCCCTTACAAATAGCTCCCATCCTTTGTTTTCCAGTTCTCCGCCATTAAACCATAATAACTGTGAAAAACCTGAGGAATTGGGGATTTTATATTTATTCCAGAGAAGATCCTGTGTTAATTTATTATACACTTCTGCTGTAAAATTCACATTGTTATTGAAAAAAGCGAGGTCCAGACCAATGTTCCAGGAAGACATTGTTTCCCACTTAAGGTTATCGAGTTGCACCTGTTTTGGGATAATGATTGGATTATCTATATATAAGCTTGGATTTGTTGTATTGTAGATGGCATGTCTTGCATATGGATTGCCGGGTTCTCTTCCGGTCATCCCCCAGCTTGCACGAAGTTTTCCATCGCTCAGGAATTTTGCAGCCTGCAAAAAAGTCTCTTCTGAGAATCTCCAGCCAACTGATGCACTTGGAAAAATACCCCATCGACGGTTACTCCCAAACTTCGAACTACCATCAGCCCGAACGTTAAAGGAACTGATGTACCTGTCCTTGAATTTATAATTAACACTGGCCAATGCTCCAAGCGCACGGAATTCGCTGGATCCCGACTTGATTGATCTGATAACGGCATTGGCTGCAGGATCTGAAATACCGGAGCTTGGTCCACGGTTGTTTGTAAGTGCAATATAGTCCTGGGTGCGCTGATCGGTTTCAAACAACAGAACCGTAGAGAAACTGTGATTGTAGCTAAGTCTGGGAATAAAAAAGAACTGGCTTCTGGTGGTAATCTTAGTATCTTTGGAATTAGATTCAAACGATTCGTTTTTTAGCGGATCAAGCCAGTCTGCTCCAATGGCATTATATGGAAGAAATCCATTGCTCTTCTCATTTAAATACTGGAAGGAGATGGTCTCCCTGAATCTCAACCAGGGAACAATAGTATAGTTCACAACATAACTATTCAGGATGATGTCCTCAAGAATATCGTTGCTGCTTAAATTTGTAATTGCAACCGGATTGAAATAGACGGTTCCTTCACCCTGATAACTATTACTCGGTGTGAAATAATCTCCTGTTGGATTCCCAAACTGATCATACTCCCAAATGCTCATATTGGGTGCTTTAACATAGGCCATCTCCCTCACATCAACGGCATGTCTCCCATTTCCCAGATCAGCGCGTATCTTATAATTACCCTCCTTAAAACTATTGGTATAACTGAAATTTACCGAGAACTTTAATTTATTTGACAGGTTGTAATCCAGGTTGATCCTTGTGGAGATTCTCTTTAAGCCCGTATTCAGCGTTGCCCCTGTATTTGAGAGGTAGTTAAAAGAAGTAAAATAACGCGTTTTTTCACCACCTCCTGACACCTTGAAATACTGGTCATTTATGAATCCAACTCTTGTGATCTCCTCCAGCCAGTTGGTATTTGCACTGTAGTTATAAAAATCATCATACAGGGGGTCATAAGCAATCTCATCCGGTATAGTATATTCACCAAGAGCATTATGATGCTCCTCCCTTTGAAGCATAATATATTCATCCCCATTTAGCATCGGAATCGGAGGAGGGTCAACACTCCAGGTATATTTTCCCTGGTAATCAAACCTGGTTCTTCCTTTTACACCACGATATGTTTCAATAAGGAGAACTCCATTTGCACCTTTTGATCCCCATACTGCTGAAGAGGCAGCATCTTTTAAAACTTCAATAGATTTAATATCCTGTGGGGCAATGCTAACCAGATCACCAATATCCTCCTGGTCGGCTGTACCAAAATCGAAATCAGGATTGATCCTTATATCCATGGAGATTCCATCAACTACTATTAAGGGCTGCGAATTTCCGATCGAACCAAGCCCGCGAATGACTATTTGGGAACCACTTCCGGGGTCACCCGATGCTGCAATAATATCCAGTCCCGCTACTTGTCCCTGCAATGCTTCTTCAGCTGACACAGCCCCCAAATGCTTGGTATCAAGCATATCCACTTTCACACGTGAACTGGTCTGATCTCTTTGTGAAATATTGGTTAAGGGGTCGTTGCTCGCTACCGCCGTAACCACGACCTCCTCAATTCCAATAGATTCAGCTTCGAGTATAAGATTCAGCGTGCTCCTGTTGTTCAATAAGGTCTCCTGGGTCTTAAAACCAATGCAGCTGGCTACGATTAATGCATTCTGTGATTCGACACTAATCTGAAAGTTACCATTGACGTCGGTAACCGTCCCGGAAATAATTCTTCTGTCTTTGTCATACTCTACAATAGTTGCTCCAATCACAGCTTCACCCGATCCATCCAGGATATTCCCCCTGACTATACTTTTTGCCTGGCCCGACAGTGTATATGGAGCAATAAGCACACCCATGATCAGGACGATCAATGTTGATGCAAACTGCTTTATATGTAGACGCTGTCTTATTCTCAAAATAATACTATTTATGGATCACAAAGTCTATATCATGCAATACCCCGGTTGTTATCAGATCGTAATTAGATATTTCACTCAAATCAGTATCTGAAGTGATCATTGTATTTGTGAACCCTTCTGTTTCGTTAATGGTTCCGATGAGGATACCCTCCCTGTCAAGAATATCAATTATATCAGGACCGGTTTGAACAGACATGAGTGAATATCTGGTAAACAGAGGGGTAGATGATTCGTCGATCCTCATGGTTGTATATTCACCTGATGACATTTTCCCATCTGTAAAGATCTTCTCACCCCGAATAAAATGGTAGCGCAAGAGTGCTTCCAGATCTTCAACAGATAATGTATCCGCTCCATAATCAGTGAGGGCTTGCTCTGTAGGGACAAATATGGTGTAATTCTCTCCTTCAAATAGAAAATCAAATTGATAAGTTCTGTCATTGTACAGTCCGGCCTTTAAGAGCAATTCCAGGAATTTGGATCTGGACTCAGCATTTAATGCATCGAACATTGACATTTTTGGAGGAAGGAGCCATCCATTCACCTCATAAGTAGTTCCATTGTCAGTTGGCTCCTCCAACTCATCTGCCGTCACAACAATTTCATCTCCACCATTATACCCAGCTCTCGATGGGGATCCTCCCATTACTTTGCCGCTTGAATTTTCAAACACAATATAATTGCCAGCAAGATTCTCAATAAATTCTTTCCCGGCACTTCCGTCAGGCGTACTAATCCCCACCTGGTTCAGTAATCTTTTTGACAGTAATTTTGTGCCCATTTTTTGAAACTTCTCAGCTCCTCTGTCATAGGCTGTAAATTCATAAGTGTTCAGATCTCTGTTTTTCCATGAGAAGATCAGGGAAGAATCCTCATCTAAGGTATTGTCTGATATAATAAAGAAAGAGAAGTCATTCTCCTCTTTTTTCAATGCAGGGAGTATCTTTGTTTGTTCAATAGCATAGAGAAAACTACTAAATCCGGGCCGGAGATAGACTGGGGCAGAAACACTTGTAAATGCCCTTGGAACAATAAGATCATCCAGCACCAGGAATGTTGAATTACTGCCGTAGTATTTATATACAATCGAACTCTCATCCACAACAATAACATCTCCTTCCCCGGTATAAAACCCTTCAGTGAGATCAACCTGGTAAATTGGATTGGCACTCATATGGTTTCTCAGAATAATCTTTTTGATCTCAACAGGAACCGACTCCCAGGAACTCCAGTGTGGCAAACCACTATTTTCTATTAAAATATCATTAATAAAGGTTTCGAAGGCATCATCTGTAGGTGCCAGAAACCCATTATGATATTGCAGGGTATATTTATCGGCATTGAGGTCCGGCCCTGTTAATTCTTCGTGAATATTGAAGGGTAATTCAGGATAATCCAGAATGTACAAAGTATCGAAATCCAGGCCCTGTTTTGCTTCTGGTTGTCTGCCGGTTTCATTCAAATCTGATTTGAATTTAGGGAATAAGCCAAGTAATTCACGGATGTAACTGAAATTGCCATCGTTTTCTTCAGCAAATACTATTTGTTCAGTATTTAACAAAGGCTCAACAAGCTGATCAATCTCATAGATGAAACCGTTTTGTGCAAAAATTTCAGGTCCCATGACCTTCCCATTGGCATAATGTATGCTGCTGTTATCGTATGGTCTCTCATAGAAGAAATCATAGTCTGAGCCTGAAAGCCCATTAATGTCAAAATATGCAGGGAAAAAGATAGGCACATATTTTCTCGACCTGGAGTATACCATTCTATAATCATTTGCAACAGTCGAATCCACTATGGAAATCTTCCCCTGGTCATTATAGATCCAGTACTTTTTATCCGGATCCTGCAGTGTGGTTTCTCTTTTATAGGCCCTCGGCTTGCTGTTTTTCGGGTCACGGGGATCAATCCATCCTTCAACATCAAGAATTTGTATCTGGTCCAGTGTCCAGGCGTCCTGTATGATATGAATCCGGACGATATTCCGCAGTTCAGGTAATGAGATATTCTCAACATCTCCCCCATACTCAGGATGCTTTGACAAAAAACTGTCAAAGGCTTCATCATTTGGAGCAAATATCGTATAGCTGCCTGTTTTATCCAGAATGGTGTCGTAACCTGTAAGCTCAACACAAAGTTGAAATGTACTTAGATTCTCCAGGCTTGAAAGTTGGGTATAGAGTTTTCCCACCAGCCAGTCCGGGCGCTGATACTTATCAAGATCATCTATATCCTTGCAGCTGGAAATAATCAGCAACACTGAGAAAAGTCCTATAATTCTCTTGATGAATGGTCTTGTAGCAGGCATCTACAGTTTTATAGCATTAGCAATAACAAATGTATCTATTTATATCAGGGCTCTCATCCGATTATCGTTCTCAGATGTCGAATTTCCGTTCGAAACATTTGCTTCAGGCATACATACATGTTTGTTTTCTCTGGTTTATATAAACAACAAATGTCAATATTACCAACTACAAAATCAAGCAGGTAAATGACCATTCTTTATGCAAAGGATTGCGCAAAGGTTTGCACATTGATTTTTATGCTGTAGAACATGTTATCAAGCATAGAAGTTCAGAATCCTCGACAATATTTTGCATCAAAAACCTTTGGGAGTAGTACAATTGAAACAATTAAAATATTACTTTCGAAAAATACACTTCTCAAAAAAACATGAAAAACAATCATCATTATTCGATAAGATTTATACTATTATTCATTCTGCTTTCTATAAATATTCAGCTGCTAAAAGGAATAGACCTCTTTATATCCACCGAGGGTTCGGATAAAGGAAACGGTTCTATTGATCATCCATTTGCAACACTTGAAAGAGCCACTCATGAGGTCCGGAAATATATCCGGAACGGCTTAATTGAAAATGTTGACGTTATACTGAGAGGTGGAACCTATACCTTGACAAGTACGCTGATACTTGGTTTGGAAGATAGCCCTGACGACCCATTCTCTGTGACCTACAGAAATTATGAAGATGA